>NZ_JBFAXI010000075.1:0-40956 GCF_040680735.1 Streptomyces sp. NPDC051987
GAGGCGGCCCACGCCCCCCGCGCCCGGATAGCCCTGGACGACACCACCGGCACCCCTCAGCCCTTGCCGAGGAGCTTGTTCATCTCCTCGATCTCGGCGTTCTGCCCGGTGACGATGGCGCCGGCCATGCCGGTGGCCGGCGCGTACGCGCCCTTGGCCTGCTCGGTACCGGCCATCTGCACGGCGCCCTGGTGGTGCTGGACCATCATGGTCAGGAACATCGTGTCGAAGTCCTTCCCCTTGGACTGCTTCAGCATCGTCATGTCCTTGTCGGACATCATCCCGGCCATGCCGCCGTGACCGGTGTGGTCCATGCCCGCCATGGGCACCTCCTCGCCCCAGGCCTTCAGCCAGCCGGTCATGGTGTTGATCTCCGGGTCCTGGGCCTTCTCGATCCGGGCGGCGAGGTCCTTCACCTGGGCGGAGGAGGCGTGGTCGGCGGCGAGGGAGGCCATCTCCAGGGCCTGCCGGTGGTGCGGGATCATGGTCTGCGCGAAGGACACGTCCTGCGCGTTGTGCGCCCCGGCGGAGGCGGAGGCGGTGCCGCCGCCCGCCGCCGAGTGGGAGGCGTGCGCGGTGCCGGCGCTGTCGTCGCCGCCACCGCAGGCGGCGAGGGCGAGGGCGGCGGTCGCGGTGAACGCGACGAGGACGGCACGGGTACGCGTGGTGGTCATGCTGGATCTCCTGCGATAGCGGTGAGGGGGCACGCGGGAGCACGGCCGCGGCGCGGGTGCGCGTACGGCCGGCTCGGGTGCCTCTAGATCCGCAGGAGCTGCAGTTCGGCCAGATCAGGGGGCGGCCGGGCGGCGTCCGGTGCCGTGGCGGGGCGGGAGCCGAGCGCGCGGGCGGCCGCGGGGACCGGCGCCGGGTCCGCGGCCGGTGCGGTCAACGCCGGTCCGCCGCTGACCGCACCGGAGGCGCAGGTCGCGTCGGCGTGGTGCGCATGGTGGTCGCCGCAGTGGCCGTCGTCGCCGGAGCAGCCGTCGTAGGCGGTGACCATGACCGCCGGGTGCGGGACGGCCCGCTCCGGTCCGGCGTGGCCTGCCAGGCCACCGCCGGGTGCCAGCGCGTGCATGCCCAGCAGCCCGGCCAGCAGCCCCAGCACGAGGAGGGCACGCCACCGCCGGAAGGGCGGTCGCGGGGCGGGCTGCTCGGTGGGGCGCATCGGGGCCATCCTATGCATCCCCTGAGAGCGCACCGGCACCGGCACTCCCGCCCAGCCACCCGCAGCGGCGCCCGGCGCCGGCCACGGGCAGGAAGCGGACGGAATCCGGCTGTCGTGCGCTCAGCACCCATGGGCGGCGATTACGCGTCTGATCGTCTCCATCGACGCGAGCGAGGTCTTCGTGCGCGGCAGCTGACCCGCCGGTGCGCATTCCGACCGCCTCCGGCCGGAGACCGCACGTCTTCTCCTGTCCCTGGCCGACCACTCGTGGTGAAGAGCCCGCGGTGCGGCGGGGCGGTGTCCTGCCGCGGGCGGCCGACGACCCGGTCTCCAGCATGGTGAAATCCGACGAGACGATGTTCGATCGGCTGTGACGGGGGGGCCGGTCACGCTCGCGTCGCACTCTGCCGTACCTGACCTGACGGCTTATCAGGCCGACGGGGAAGGATCAGCATGAGAACGACCGGGACATGGCCACGGATGACGGCGGGCGCCGATCAACCCAGGGCCGCCGTGGACGATCCGACCTGGGGAGACGCCGGTTCCGGCGGGGACCGGCGAAAGTAGAGGAGAGAGCCGTGTTCTACTACCTGCTCAAGTACGTACTGCTGGGGCCGCTGCTGAGAGTGGTGTTCCGGCCGCGGATCGAGGGCCTGGAGCATGTGCCGCCGTCGGGACCGGCCATCATCGCCGGCAACCATCTCTCCTTCTCCGACCACTTCCTGATGCCGGCCGTCCTCAAGCGGCGCATCACCTTCCTCGCCAAGGCCGAGTACTTCACCGGGCCGGGGGTGCGGGGCCGGCTGACCGCCTTCTTCTTCCGCAGCGCCGGGCAGATCCCGGTGGACCGCTCCGGCAAGGAGGCGGGTCAGGCCGCGATCCGGGAGGGGCTGGGCGTGCTGCGCAAGGGCGAGCTGCTCGGCATCTATCCGGAGGGCACGCGCTCGCACGACGGCCGGCTGTACAAGGGCAAGGTAGGAGTCGCGGTGATGGCGCTGCGGGCCGGTGTCCCGGTGGTCCCCTGCGCGATGATCGGCACGTTCGAGGCACAGCCGCCCGGCAAGGTCGTCCCGAACATCCACCCCGTCGTGATCCGCTTCGGCGAGCCCCTCGAGTTCTCCCGCTACGCCGGGATGGAGGACGAGAAGGCCGTCCTGCGCGCCGTCACCGACGAGATCATGTACGCCATCCTGACCCTGTCGGAGCAGGAGTACGTCGACGAGTACGCGGCCGTCGTCAAGGCGGAGCAGGCGACGGCGAAGGGCGAGAAGGAGCGAAGGTTCCCGCGGGCACCGCTGAGCTGACCGCGAGCGCGGGAGGGGCGGCCGACGGGGAGCACCGGGGGCGGCCGACCGGGAGCGCGGGAGGGGCGGCCGGAGTGATCCGGCCGCCCCTCGTCGTCGTGGCGGAGCGGTTACGGCTGCGGGGTGGCGTGCGGGCCGCAGGTGACGTCCGTGCCGTCCAGCGCGCCGGTGAGCAGGTAGGTGTCCACCCGGCTGTTGATGCACGGGTTGACCAGGCCGGTCACGCCGTGCGAGCCGGCGCCCTGCTCGGTGATGAGGCGGGAGCCCTGGAAACGCTTGTGCAGTTCGACCGCGCCGGGGTACGGGGTGGCGGCGTCCCGCGTGGACTGCACGATCAGCACCGGCGGCAGCCCCTTGTGGGTCCTGACCTCCACCGGCGTCTGCTGCTGGACCGGCCAGGTGGCGCACGGCAGGTTCATCCAGGCGTTGGCCCAGGTCAAGAAGGGGTACTGCTTGTTGAGCTCGGTGTTGTCGCGGTCCCACTTGTGCCAGCCGGTGGGCCACTTGGCGTCGGTGCACTCGACGGCGGTGTAGACGGCGTTGCCGTTCTCCGACGTGATGTTGCCGGCGGTGTCGCTGAGGTCCGGCGCGGCCGCGTCGACCAGGGCCTGGGTGTCACCGGCGAAGTACTTGGCGAACACCGAGGCGACCGGGACCCACGAGGAGTCGTAGTACGGCGCCTTCTGGAAGAACCCGATCAGCTCGGCCGGTCCGACGACCCCGCCGATCGGGTGCGCCTTGGCGGTGGCGCGCAGCTGCAGCCACTTGGCCTGGACGGCGTCCCGCGTGGTCCCCAGGTGGAAGGCGGAGTCATGGGCGGCGACCCAGTCCTCCCAGTCCTTCCAGCGGCCCTCGAAGGCGACGTCCTGGTCCAGGTTGGCCTGGTACCAGATGTTCTTGCGCGACGGGTTGACGACACTGTCGACGATCATCCGGCGCACGTGGTCCGGGAACAGCGTCCCGTACACCGCGCCGAGGTAGGTGCCGTAGGAGACACCGAGGTAGTTGAGCTTCTTCTCGCCGAGCGCGGCCCGGATGACGTCCAGGTCACGGGCGGTGTTGGCGGTGGTCATCTGCTGGAGCATCGCGCGGCCGGTGCGCTCGGCGCAGCCGTCCGCGTACTGCTTGGCGAGCCTGCGCTGCGCGGTCTTGTCGGCCTCGGTGTCCGGCACCGGGTCGGCCTTGGGGGCCTTCACGAACTCCTGCGGGTCCTGGCAGGAGATGGGCGCGGAGTGGCCGACACCGCGCGGGTCGAAGCCCACGAAGTCGTACGCCTTGGAGGCGTTGACCCACAGGGGGTTCTTGTTGGTGACCCGGAGCGGGAAGCGCATCCCCGAGCCGCCCGGACCGCCGGGGTTGTAGACGAGCGCGCCCTGGCGCTCGGCCGGCGTCCCGGTGCTGCCTATTCGGTCGACGGCGAGCTTGATCTGCTTGCCGTAGGGCTTCGTGTAGTCGAGCGGCACACTGACCCAGCCGCACTGCACGGGCTTGGTCAGTGCCCAGTCGGCAGGGCAGTCGGCCCAGTCGATCCCGGCCTTGGCGGCCCGCGCGGCCGCGACGGCCGCACCCTGCTGCGCACGGTCCTGGCCGCCGTACCGGGCCTCGGCACCGGCGGCGGGTGCCGCGAGGCCGCCGGCGATCAGGCCGGCCGTGACGAGCGCTCCGGCCGAACCCAGCGCCAGCACCCGGCTTCTCGATCTGCGGATGTCCCTCAAGTGGGCCCTCCCCCTCACATGATGACGATCGGTCAGGGGAGATCCTTCCGGCTGTGAGCCCGCTGAGAACAGGGCCTGTCAGCCGTCTTTACCAATCCGATAACCGGACGTTCACATCCCGCTTGTCCCGCTGAGCGGATCAGTCGCCCAACCGGGCCAACGCCTCGTCCAGTTTCCGCCGCAGCCGCAGGGCGTCCCCGGCCACCGCGCTCACCAACACCGCGGGCCCGGCGAGCGGAGTGAGCGCGGCGCACTCCCCCAGCATCCGCGCCGCCATCGGCTCCTCCGCGAACTCCGGCCTGATGACCACGAGTTGTCCCACGGCACGATGTCCTGCGAGCACGGCGGGCCCGTCCCAGCCGCCCGGCGCCCCGGGTCCGCAGGCCAACTCCTGGTCCAGCACCACTCTCCCGGCCACCCGGACGGTGAGCCGGCTGCCGAGCCGGCCGGGCTCCTCCCCCACCCGCCCGAGCACCTGCTCCTCCCGCAGCACGAGCCGGCCGCCCGCCGCGACGTCGACGCGGGTGCGGACCCGCAGATCGCTCCCGCCGGCCGAGATCAACTGTTCCGGCAGCCACCGCAGTTCAGCCTCGTCGGCGACCTCCAGCCGGACGTCGTACCGCGCCTCCTCCTTCCCCTGGCCCGGCAGCGCGATGGTGGCGGCGGCCGACCCGACCGAGAGCCGGCCCCCCGCCTCGACCCGGGCCTCGATCCCGAAGCGGTCCCCGCCGAGCGGCCCGCTCATCGCCCCGACGACCATCACCCGGGCCTCGGCGCCGCTCCCCCGGGTACGCCGCAGGGCGAGCGGCCCCTCGCCCTCCAGCACGGGCAGCGCGGTACCGCCCCGCCCGTCGGGCCGCGCCACGATCCGGGCGAGGGCGCGTACCCCCGTGCCCGTCACGCGGCCCACGCCGCGAGCCGCTCCCGCACCCACGCGGCCACGTCCGCGACGCCTGTCTCGCCACGCAACGACTGGAAGACGACGGGAAGTTCGGCGCGCTGCGCCTTGGCGTCGACGGCCATCCGCGCCAGATCCGACCCCACGTAGGGCGCCAGGTCCGTCTTGTTGACCACCAGCAGGTCGGCCGTCGTCACCCCCGGTCCTCCCTTGCGCGGAATGTCGTCCCCGCCCGCCACGTCGATCACGAAGATCTGCGCGTCCACGAGCCCCTTGGAGAAGGTGGCGGTGAGATTGTCCCCGCCGGACTCGACGAGGATGAGGTCCAGCGGCCCGACCTCGTCCTCCAGGTCCTCCACGGCTTCGAGGTTGGCCGAGATGTCGTCCCGGATCGCGGTGTGCGGACAGGCCCCCGTCTCCACGGCGGCGATCCGCTCCGGCGGCAGCACGGCCTCCCGGAGCAGGAACTCGGCGTCCTCGCGCGTGTAGATGTCGTTGGTGACCACAGCAAGGGACAGCTCGTCCCGCAGCGCCCGGCACAGCGCGGCCACGGTGGCCGTCTTCCCGGACCCCACGGGCCCGCCGAGCCCGATCCGCAGAGCCCGCCGGGACCCGTCGGCCCGCCGGGCGTCCGCGCCGAGGGCAGCGGGACCGTGGTGGTGATCATGATCGAGATGCATGTACGGCTCCTTGTTCAACGGCGTTCGAGGACACTTTCAGCCCGTCCGGCAGACGCTTTCAGCCCGTCCGGCGTTTGAGGACGAGGCCGGCAGGCCGATGCGGGGGTCCGGGGGCGGCAGCCCCCGAACCGGGCGGTCGAAGGGGGCCCACCCCCTGGAGGGACGGGACGGGTAGGGGCGGCGGGGGCGTGAAACCCCCTACGACGCGAACAACCGCACCGCCCACGCCGCATGCCACTCCGCCCCGATCTCCGCCAACGGCGCCGACCCCGCGGGCAACGCATCGACCCCGTCCCCGCCGGCCACCACCTCCCGCGCCGCCTCCACCGCCCCGTCGGCCACCCGGTCCACCTCCCCGGCCAGCCGCGCCAGCACCCCCGTGGCCTCGAACGGATCCAGACCCAGCAACCGCACCACCGCCGTGGCCGGCCCGCTCACACTCTCGTACGCGGCGCAGTACGCCGCGTCCTCCGCCGAAAGCCCCGCAGCCCGCGCCACCACCCCCAACACCACGGGCTGGTGCGCCCCCTTGGGAAACCCACCGGCCAGCGCGTCGAGTTCGGCGGACGGCCAGGCCACCCGCGCGGCCCGCAGCAACTGCCGCCCGAGCCTGCGCCCCGCCCCCCGCAGCGCGGCCGACGGCGTCCGCGCGTCGACAGCGGCGTCCAACTCCCTTACGCCGACGCCGAGTACCGCCGCCGCGGCGACCGCACCCGCCACCAGCCCCGCCGTGTGCAGCCGCCCCCGGCAGTACTCCTCCAGGCTCGCGGCCCCGGTGATCCGCCCGGCCTTGACGGCGGCCTCCGCCCCGCCGGAGTGCGCATGCCCGCCGGCGGGAAACCGGCCGTCGGCCAGCACCAGCAAAGCTGCCCGAGACATCCCGACCCCCTGCGCTCAGAAGAGGAAGTAGCGCTGGGCCATGGGCAGTTCCGCGGCCGGCGTCGCCTCGACCAGCTCCCCGTCGATGTGCACGGCGAAGCTGTCGGGATCGACCCGCACCCGCGGACGCGCGTCGTTCTGCCGCATGTCCGCCTTGGTGACACCCCGGGTCGACGCGATGGCGACGAACCGCTTCCCGAGCGCCAGCCGCTCCGGCAGGCCGTCCTCGATCGCCAACGGGGCGACGAAGTTGAGGGAGTTGGCGGCCGGGGCCCGCCCGATCGCCCCGTACATCGGGCGGGGCAGGATCGGCTGGGGCGTCGGGATGGACGCGTTGGCGTCGCCCATCTGCGCGTAGGCGATCTGGCCGCCCTTGAGGACGAGCTGCGGCTTGACCCCGAAGAACGCGGGCTCCCAGAGCACCAGGTCGGCGAGCTTGCCGGTCTCGACCGAGCCGATCTCCCCGGCCAGCCCCTGCGCGAGGGCCGGGTTGATCGTGTACTTGGCGACGTAGCGCCGTACCCGGTGGTTGTCGGCGCGCCCGTCGCCCGGCAGCGCGCCCCGCCGCCGCTTCATCACGTGCGCGGTCTGCCAGGTGCGCAGGATCACCTCGCCCACGCGTCCCATGGCCTGCGAGTCGGACGAGATGATCGAGATCGCGCCCAGGTCGTGCAGGATGTCCTCCGCGCCGATGGTCGACGGCCGGATCCGGGACTCGGCGAAGGCCAGGTCCTCCGGCACCGCCGGGTTGAGGTGGTGGCACACCATCAGCATGTCGAGGTGTTCCTCGGCGGTGTTCACCGTGTACGGCCGGGTCGGGTTGGTCGAACTCGGCAGCACGTGCGGTTCGGAGACGACCGTCATGATGTCCGGGGCGTGCCCGCCGCCCGCACCCTCGGTGTGGTAAGCGTGGATCCCGCGGCCGCCGATCGCGGCGAGCGTGTCCGCCACGAATCCCGCTTCGTTCAGGGTGTCCGTGTGAATGGCCACCTGGATGCCGGTCCGGTCGGCGACGGTCAGGGCCGCGTCGATGACGGCCGGCGTCGACCCCCAGTCCTCGTGCAGCTTCAGCCCCAGCGCTCCGCCCCGGATCTGGGAGAGCATCGCCTCGTGCGAGACGGTGTTGCCCTTGCCGAGGAACCCGATGTTGAGCGGGTACTGCTCCATCGCCTCCAGCATCCGGGCGAGGTGCCAGGGGCCCGGGGTGACGGTGGTCGCCTTCGAGCCCTCGGCGGGGCCGGTGCCGCCGCCCACCAGCGTGGTGATCCCCGACGCCAGCGCCTCGTCGGCGATCTGCGGGCAGATGAAGTGGACGTGGGCGTCCACACCGCCCGCGGTGAGGATGCGTCCGTTGCCGGCGATGACCTCGGTCTCGGGGCCGATCACCAGGTCCGGGTGGACGCCGTCCATGGTGTCGGGGTTGCCGGCCTTGCCGATGCCGGTGATCCGGCCGTCGCGGATGCCGATGTCGGCCTTGACGACGCCCCAGTGGTCGATGATCACGGCACCCGTGACGACCGTGTCGGGGGTGCCGTCTGCGCGCGTAGCGCGGGACTGGCCCATGGACTCGCGGATGACCTTGCCGCCGCCGAAGACCGCCTCGTCCCCGGCGAGCCCGGGGCCGCCGGAGCGGTCCTCCTCGATCTCCACGAGCAGGTCGGTGTCGGCGAGCCGGATCCGGTCCCCGGTGGTCGGCCCGAACAGGTCGGCGTACGCGGCGCGGGAGATCTCAGGCATCGAGGGCACCTCCGGTCTCGCCGCGCAGCCCGGGGACCACGCGGGCGCCGGTGAGCGGGACGAGTTCGACGTCGACGGGGATACCGGGCTCGAAACGGACGGCGGTGCCGGCGGCGACGTTCAGCCGCTTGCCGCGCGCCGCCTCCCGGTCGAACTCCAGTCCGGGATTGGCCTCGGCGAAGTGGTAGTGGGAGCCGACCTGGACGGGCCGGTCGGCGGCGTTGAGGACGGTCAGCCGGGTGACCTCGCGGCCCGCATTGAATACGACGGGTCCGTCGGCGAAGAGCACTTCTCCGGGAATCATCGTCGCCCCCCTCAGACGATCGGGTCGTGGACGGTGACGAGCTTGGTGCCGTCCGGGAAGGTCGCCTCGACCTGCACGTCGTGGATCATCTCGGGAATGCCCTCCATGACGTCGTCCCTGGTGAGCAGCTTGCGCCCGGAGGCCATCAGTTCGGCGACGGTACGGCCGTCACGGGCGCCTTCGAGAATGTGCGACGTGATGAGCGCGACCGCTTCGGGGTGGTTCAGCCTGAGCCCGCGGGCCCGGCGCTTCTCGGCGACGTCGGCCGCCACGTGGATCAGCAGCCTCTCTTGCTCGTGCGGGGTCAGTTGCACGTCCCACCTCACAGTCCTCGCTCCGGACCGTGCGGGGTCCGGTTGCCGCGGCCACCGCGACCGACGGGGCTCACGACCCGATCCGGCCGGGGAAAACCCCAGGTGGCATGGATCGGCAGGCTAGTTCGCCGGCGTTTCGACGACGTTAACCGGACCTTGATCACCTCATGACCGGCGCACGAGCGGCACAGGCGGCGCGACCGGCGCACGGAAGCGCGCCTCGCTCCACCTCACTCCGCACCGCACCGCCTCACTCCGCATCGCTCCGCCACACGCCCCGGCGGCGCCGCCGGACCCGTCCGCCACCCGCGCCGCCCACGACACCCGCGCCACGCGCCACGCGCCACCCACGACACCCGCGCCGCCCTGCGCCACCCGCGCCGCCCACGACACCCGAACGGCCCTCACCCGAACGCCCGGGGAGGGCCGCCGCGCTCGCTCGGGGCCGGCTAGCCGCCGGTGGCCCCCCGGTGCTCCGCCGCGATGCCGAAGCGGCTGCGCTCCGGCCGCGCGGTGGGGGTCTCGCGGACCGTGGAGACCGAGCTGACCACGTGGTCCACATGGTCCTCGGCGGGCTCCGAGAGCCCTTCGAGGCGTTCGAGGTCGGCGGCGGAGACGAGGGCGACCAGCGGCTTGCCGTGGCGCGTCACGACGACGCGCTCACCGCCGTACACCACCCGGTTGATCAGTTCGGCGAGCTCAGCCCTGGCTTGCGTCACCGGAATCTCGTAGGCCATGAACCCAGCTTACGGGGCACCCCGGACATCACCTCTTGTCCGGTGACAGCGGAACCCCTCCGCAACGATCTGTACGTCCTGTACATTTTGACCAGAGAGCCCGGCAACCGGGCCGTCTCCGTCGCGAGGAGGGGTACAGCCATGACCCGACCGTCCGCCCGCCATGTCCTGCCCGAGTTCACCGAACGCACGACCGCTGGGCACCGCACCCTCGACCCGTACTCGAAGCTGCTGGAGGAGCGGATCGTCTTCCTCGGCGCGCCCGTCGACGAGGTCTCGGCCAACGACGTGACGGCGCAGCTCATGTATCTGGAGCACGCGGCTCCGGAGCGGGACATCGCGCTGTACATCAACTCCCCGGGCGGTTCGTTCGGCGCCATGACCGCGATCTACGACACGGTCCGGTACGTGAGCTGCGACGTGGAGACGATCTGCCTCGCCCAGGCCGGGGCCTCGGCGGCGGTCCTGCTCGCGGCCGGCACACCGGGCAAGCGGTCCATGCTGCCGGGCGCGCGCGTCGTGCTCCAACAGCCGTCACTGCCACAACCCGTGCAGGGCCAACCGAGTGATCTCTTCCTCCAGGCCGAGGAGTTGGAGCGGGTCCGGGCGCTGCTCGAACAGCTGCTCGTCCGGCACACGGGACGCACGGCGGAGCAGGTGCACCGGGACCTGGAGCGGGATCTGGTGCTGGACGCGCCGGCGGCGCTGGCGTACGGCCTGGTGGACCGGATCGTGCCCGGCCGCCGCCCCATGCCCGGCCTGCCGGGCGCGAGGTGAGCCGCCGATGCTGCCACCGGAGCTGCCGCCGTTGCCCGCACTGACCCGGGCCGAGGGTGAGCTGATCGACCGTTACCTGGACGTGGTGGACCTGCTGGGCCGGATCAATCCGGCGCAGAACGAGGACACCTACCGCGGGCTGCGCGCCGCGCAGGCGCTGGTGCGCGCGGCGTCCGAGCTGCGGGACGCGCTGGCCCTGATGCACCGGCGGGGCGAGACGGAGCTTCACGGGGACACGCTGGCACGGGCGTTGCGGGTGCTCGACGGCGAGCGCCGGACCGCTCGCGTCGCACTCCCGCCCGACTGCGTACGGTGAGACCCGCCGGACTCCGGTCCGGGGCGTCGACGGTGCGCGGGGGCCGGAGTCGAAACGCTCCAAAGGGGTTACCGCCGTTCGGTGGAGTGTGGCGTGGTTTTACCTGCCCGCGGAGGCCGCTCAGGGTGCCTGCGCGGGGGTGCCTCCGAGGGGCTTCCGCGCAGGTCCGGGGGTACGCAGGGCAGTTGACGAAGAATCGAACACAGGACTGTCCACCCGAACGGGTGGGTGGTGAGTAACCCCACAAACCCCCGATTCCGTTGGGATTTTCGGACACGCGTGAGTGAAGATCCCTGTCTGACGACAAGCCCCCGCCACAGCGGCGGGGCGGTCCGGGCGGACGCCGAGTCCTGCCGCCGCCCGGATTGACCCGTCGACAGAAGTGCATCGGCAGGAGTGGAGGACCCAAGCAAGCCGGGTCGCCGGCACGGTCACGCCATGACCGGGCCGAGCAGCCCTTGGGGTGAAGCCGTGGCACCACGGCCGGGCAACTTCGCCAGCCCGAATCCGACAGGTCATCCTTCACAGGCGGCTGACGAAGGGTTGCGCATGACTGCGCTCAATCGTGTTCCGTCGCTCATGGCCCGGGCCGGTACGGCCTCCGCGCTGACGATCGCCGCCGTGGGCGGCTCGATCGTGATACCGGGTGTCGCCTCCGACGCCTCGGCCGCCACGCTGGCGACGAAGGCGCTCCAGGTGGCCGCCTCGAAGAAGGGCGCGCCCTACCGCTGGGGTGCCACCGGCCCGAACCGGTTCGACTGCTCCGGGCTCACGCTGTACTCGTTCAAGAAGGCGGGCAAGACCCTGCCGCGGACGGCGGCCCAGCAGTACAACAAGACCCGTCACATCTCGGCCGGCAACCGCAAGGCCGGGGACCTGGTCTTCTTCCACTCGGGTTCCAACGTGTACCACGTCGGCATCTACGCCGGGAAGGGAAAGATCTGGCACGCCCCGAAGACCGGGGACGTGGTGCGGCTCCAGAAGATCTGGACCCGCAGTGTCTGGTACGGCCGGGTCAGCTGACCCGTTCCCGCGACGGCCGGCCGGCAGGGGCTCGGGGTTACGGCTCCTGCTGACCGGCCACGGTGACCGTGCTCGCGGGGACCGTCCAGGGGAGTTCGATGGAGACGGTCTTGCCGCCCTCCCGGGTGGGGCGCACCCGGAGCTTGCCGCCGCACTCGGCGGTCAGCCAGCGGATGATGACCATGCCGCGCCCGTTGTCCTGCTGGACCGCGGCGGGAAGTCTCTTGGGGAAGCGCGGATGGCTGTCCGTGACGCCGATGCGCAGGTGCTCGTCCCGATCGAGCGCGAGGCCCACCGTGAAGGTGGGTGACTGCCCGAAGGTGTGCTGCACGGCGTTGGTGGCGAGTTCGGAGACGATGAGGCGGACGGTGTCCGCGGTCTCCGTCTCGGGCGGCAGTCCCCACTCAGCGAGGACGTCCAGCACGTAGGAGCGGGCGGTGGCGACCGAGGCTGGTTCGCTCGGCAGAGTGACGGATGCTTCCAGATGGTCTGCCATGGCGACGTCGTCCCTTTCCTCGGGACCGGAGTCCGACACGGTGCGGATGGTTCGAGTACGGTCCCGGACTGGTGCTTCTTCGCCAGACTGCCATTACCGGGCCGGTCAGGGGAGCGATCCACCAAGATATGCATATATCTGTCGCCCGAAGCGGTGAACTCTGCGACCTCAGACCGTATTTGGGTGGCTCGGTAGGAGTAAGGAGTAGCCCATGCAGAACGGTCCCGCGGTACGCCGCCGGAAACTGGGCGCCGAACTGCGCGCACTGCGCACCGGCGCCGGCCTCACGAGCGGTGAGGCCGCCCGTCTGGTGGGCTGGCATCAGTCGAAGGTGAGCCGGATCGAGACCGGCGCCAGCGGTGTGAAACCGGCCGATGTGCGGTTACTTCTGGACGCCTACGGCGTGTCCGAGGGGCAACTGCGTGAGTTGCTCCTGGTGTTGGCGGGATCGGAGGACACCACGGGGCGCCACCACTGGTGGCACGCCTACCGTGGCGTACTGCCGCCCGCCTACCGGGATTTCATCAGCCTGGAGTCACAGGCCAGCGCGATGCGCACCCTGGAGACCCTGGTGGTGCCGGGCCTGCTGCAGACCCCGGAGTACGCGCGCGCGGTGACCCGGGCGGCCGTCGACGGGAGTGACGACGAGGCTCTGGACACCCTGGTGGAGGTGCGGCTGGCCAGGCAGGACGTGCTGCACAACGATCCGCCGCTGGAGCTGAACGCGGTCCTGGACGAGGCGGTGCTGCGCCGGGAGGTGGGCGGCCCCGGCGTGATGGCGCGGCAGCTGACGCGACTGGTGGAGGCGGCCCGGCTGCCCCAAGTACAGCTCCAGGTGCTGCCGTTCGCGGCCGGAGCCCATATCGGCATCACCGGCCCTTTCGTAATCTTCTCATTTCCGAGCACTTCCGATCTGGACGTGGTTGTTATCGACCAGTTGACGAGTAGCCTCTACCTGGAGCGGAAAGAAGACCTCCAGGCCTACACGGAGGCCTTCGACACGCTCCGGATCCACGCCCTTTCCCCCGAGGACTCGTTGGATTACATCGCCGCAATAGCTGACGGCGCGTAAGGAGGCACCATGACCGCACTGCCTCGGAACGTTCCCTCAAGTGCTGATCTGACCGGACTGCGGTGGCTGCGCAGCAGCTACAGCACCGGAGCCAACAACTGCGTGGAGACGGCACGGCCGCGCTCCGGCCCGGCGGCCGGACTGCTCGCCGTGCGCGACTCCAAGGCTCCGGCGGGCCCCGCGCTGCTCTTCTCCCCCGAGAGCTGGGCGGGATTCACGGCCGCGCTCACCGACTGATCGGCCCCAGCAGGGTCTGATCGGAGACGACCGGAACCGACCAGACTCCGACCCGGTCCATCCCCTACTCCGTATCCGCTCGCGAGCCAGGCCCGGCCGTGTCACGCCGACTCATGGTCGTGTCTCGCCGATCACACGTACAGCGCGTTCGATCTCGGCCCCGGAGAGGTCCGCACGGGCGGTCAGCCTGAGCCGTGAGATGCCGTCCGGCACCGACGGCGGACGGAAACACCCCACGGCCAGCCCTGCCGTCCGGCAGTCGGCCGCCCACCGCACCGCCTGCTCCGGGGACGGGGCCCGCACGGAGACCACCGCGGCGTCCGGACGCACCGCTTCCAGACCCGCGGCGGTCAGCCGTGCGTGCAGCTCCGCGGCCACCTCACGGGCCCGCGCCGCCCGCCCTGGCTCCCGGCGCAGCAGGCGCAGGGCCGCCAGCGCCGCGCCCGCCGCCGCGGGGGCCAGGCCGGTGTCGAAGATGAAGGTGCGGGCCGCGTTCACCAGATGGTCGATCACCCGGGCCGGGCCCAGCACCACGCCGCCCTGACTGCCCAGCGACTTCGACAGGGTCGCCGTGACCACCACGTCGTCGGCGCCGGCGAGCCCGGCCGCGTACGGCGCCCCCCTCCCGCCCTCCCCGAGGACCCCGAGCCCGTGGGCGTCGTCGACCAGCAGCCCGGCGCCGTGCTCCCGGCATGCCGCGGCCAAGCCGGCCAGCGGTGCCGCGTCGCCGTCGACCGAGAACACCGTGTCGGAGACGACCACCGCGGGCCCCTCATGGGTGCCGAGCACCTTGTCCACGGCGTCCGGGGCGGCGTGCCCGACGACCTGGGTGGTGCCGCGGGCCAGCCGGCAGCCGTCGATCAGGGAGGCGTGGTTGAGGGCGTCGGAGACGATCAGGGAGCCGTGCGGGCCGAGCGTGGTGACGGCCGCGAGGTTGGCCGCGTAACCGGAGGAGAAGACCAGGGCGGCCTCGAACCCGCAGAAATCGGCCAGTTCCCGCTCCAGTTCGGTGTGGAGTTCCGTCGTGCCGGTCACCAGCCGGGAGCCGGTGGAGCCGCCGCCCCAGGTCCGGGCCGCCCCGGCGGCGCCCTCGGCCACCTCCGGGTGGTGGGCGAGGCCCAGGTAGTCGTTGCTCGCGAGGTCCAGCAGCGGCGAGTCGGCAGGGCGGGGGCGCAGGGTCCGCACGAGTCCGGCGCGGCGGCGCCGCTCCGCCTGTTCGTCGATCCAGCCGAACGCCATGGCCCCTCCGGTGAATGTGTAGGCAGTGGAAAGACCCTAGCGGGGCGGCTCTCGGCCCACTGTGTGGCACTACCCACAGACAGGGTGCTGCCCCCCGGCCTCCCGCGTCGAACGCGGCGTCGCCGGGCACAGCGTCCGCGGTGTCCTGGGGGTTTGCGCCGTAGGTCCGGCGGATCGCGGCGTCGTAATGTATGCGCGTGACCGGTCCCGCCCCCCGCCCTCAGGCCCTTCTGCTGAGCTTCCTCGGTGACGAGGTGCTGGGCCGCGGTGAGTGCGTGTA
The DNA here is from genome assembly GCF_040680735.1 of Streptomyces sp. NPDC051987. Classification (NCBI taxonomy): domain Bacteria; kingdom Bacillati; phylum Actinomycetota; class Actinomycetes; order Kitasatosporales; family Streptomycetaceae; genus Streptomyces; species Streptomyces sp. NPDC051987. The sequence continues at coordinate 15,174 of NZ_JBFAXI010000075.1, forward strand.
CACGGGCAGCATCATCGAGGTGTTCCGGCATGCCGGAGTCGGAGAACAGGCCACCAGGTCCACCCTCACCCGCATGGTCGACCGGGGACTGCTGCGTCGCCGACGCGAGGGGCGCCGGGTCTACGTCGGTCTCACCGACCGCTCGGAGGCGATCCTGCGTGACGGCGAGCGGCGCATCTGGAAGGCGGGCGCGGTCAACCGGGACTGGGACGGCACCTGGACGCTCCTGGGTTTCTCGCTTCCGGAGTCCTGGCAACGCCAGCGGCACGATCTGCGTTCGCAGCTGACCTGGGCGGGGTTCGGCGCGCTGTTCGGCGGGCTGTGGATCGCGCCGGGCGATGTCGACGTCTCCGGGATCGTCGCCGAACTGGGTCTGGCCGCGCACGTGAAGGTGTTCCGGGCCCGCGCGGACGTCGGCATGGACATCGCCGAGATGATCGACGATGCCTGGGATCTGCAGGAACTGGCCAACCGCTACCGGGCCTTCGAGAAAGCCTGGAAGCCGTACGTCTCAAGCGGTGAGGACCTGCCCACGGAGAAGGCCCTCGCCCTGCGTCTCCGGTTGACCGCGGAGTGGCTGCAGGTCATCCGCACCGACCCCAGGCTGCCCGTACTTCACCTGCCGGCGACCTGGCCCGCGGGGACGGCGGAGGAGACGTTCCGTGCGGTTCACGCCCGGCTGGAGGCGCCGGCCCGGGAGGCGGCGCGCCGACTGATCGAGACGGTTCCGGCGTAGCCGCGGCACGCTGTCCATGCCGTCGTGCCGGCTTCAGTCATGTTGTGCATTCTCTTGACTGTCGCAAGAAATGAGCCCTACATTCCACGGCATCTTGGTTCAGTGCACTGAGTATCCGCCCGTGCCCCGCTCCGCAGCCGCCTCCTCAGGGAGCCCCCCATGTCTGCCAGCACCCGTCCCCGCACGCGTCGCCCCCGTCTGCGCATCGCCATTGCCGCTCTGACCACGCTGACCTCCGCGGCTCTGACCGCGCTCCCGTCATCGACCGCCCAGGCGGACACGGCGACCGCCGGCCACCTCACCGGCACCCTGTCCGACGGCGCTACGTGGGTCGCGGACGTTCCCGTGAACTGGAACGGCACCCTGTTGGTCTTCAGCCACGGTTTCGGGCCGACCGTCGCCAGGGACGCCCCCACCGACGCCGTACGCACCGAGTTGCTCGCCGAGGGCTATGCGATGGCAGGGTCGTCGTACGACCCCAATGGCTCGATGTGGGCCCTGAACAGCGCTGAACGCGACCAGTTCGCCACACTCGACGCCGTCGTCGCGAAGATCGGGAAACCGCGGCGCACGCTGGCCGTCGGCCAGTCCATGGGCGGGCTCGTCAATGCGCAGCTCGCCCGGGACGGCGGTGGGCGTATCGACGGCGCGCTCGGCCAGTGCGGCCTGGTCGCGGGTGGTACCGATCTGGACAACTACCAGCTCGACGCCGAGTACACCATCGCCCGGTTGCTGCTGCCGGCGCAGGAGGTGCAGCTCGTCCACTTCGGTTCCTCCGCGGACGCGGCCGCCGTCGCCGGACGGCTCACCGACGCGGTCACAGCCGCTCAGGCCACCCCGCGGGGCCGGGCCCGGATCGCGCTGGCGGCGGCCTTCCTGAACCTGCCCGCCTGGTCGCCCGGAAAGGACCGGCCCGCCGCGACCGACTGGGCGGGACAGGAGGAGCAGCAGTACGACTGGTTCGCGCAGGGCATCCTGTCGTTCGTCGAGGGCGGCCGGTACGCCATCGAGCAGTCGGCCGGCGGCAACAACTCCTGGAACCGGGGGGTGGACTACGCCCGTCTGCTCGCCGGCTCCGAACACGCACCCCAGGTCCGTGCCCTCTACAAGGCGGCGGGCCTCGACCTGGGGGCCGACCTGCGCACGCTGACCGCGGGGGCCGCCATCACCGCCGATCCCGCCGCAGTCCGTACCGCGCTGCGGACATCCTCCGCCGGTCAGGGACTTGAGGTACCCCTGCTCGACATCCACACGACCGGCGACAACCTCGTGCCCGTAGAGCAGGAGAACCGCTTCGCCGGGCGGGTGAAGGCGTCCGGCGACGGTGCGCTGCTGCGGCAGGCGTTCGTCGAACGGCAGGGGCACTGCACGTTCACGACCGCCGAGACGGTGGCCGCCCTGCATGCGCTCGAACACCGGGTGAGCACCGGCCACTGGGGCGACGCCGCGACCCCGGACGTGCTCCAGCGCTCCGCCACCGCTCTCGGGCTCGACGGGGCAGCCTACGTCACCTACCACCCGGCCCCGCTGACAGTCGGCCGCGACCGCCCCGCGTACCCCACCCACCACTGATGTTGGGACCTCTCATGTCCGACGCACCCCCGTCCTCGCCCGTGTCCGCTGCCGCGCGCTCGCCCCTCCCGATCGGCACGCTCGTCGCCGGCTGTCTCGCCGTCTGCCTCGCCCAGATCGGCCTCGCGATACCGGCGACCCTGAACGGCCTGTTCCAGGAACACCTTCACCCCGTCGGCTCCCAACTGACCTGGATATCCGACGCGTTCCTGCTGCCTGTCGCCGTCCTCGAACTCTCCTTCGGTGTGCTGGGCGACCTCTTCGGGCGCAAACAGCTCCTCGTCGGAGGCGCCGGTGTGCTGTGCGTGGGCGAGATCGTCGCGGCCAGCGCCTCCGGTGTCCACCAGCTGTGGGTGGGCATGGCACTGGCGGGCCTGGGCGCCGCCGCCCTCTTCCCGACCTCGCTCGCGATGATCGCGGCCGGTACGCACACCGGTGTGCAGCGCGCCCGCGCCATTGCCGTCTGGGCCTCCAGCCTGTCCGCGGGCGGGTTCCTGGCACCGTTGCTCGGTGGCTTCACCGGTACCTACGGCTCGTGGCGCTCGGCGTTCGTGGTGGTCGCCGCGCTCGCCGCGGTCAGCGCATCGGTGAGCCTGTGGCTCGCGGTCAACTCGCGGGCGCCGGAAGGCCGTTCGCTGGACTTCGGTGGACAGGTCACCATCGGTGTCGGTCTGTTCGCCCTGTTGTACGCCGTCATCCAGGGACCGACGGACGGCTGGGGTTCGGCACCCGTGGTCGCGGCATTCGTGATCGCGGTGGTGTTCGTGGCCCTGTTCGTCTACGCCGAGAGCCGAGCCCGCTCGCCCCTGCTGCGGCTGGACCTGTTCCGCAACCGGTCCTTCGCCGTCGCCGCGGTCGTCGCGGTCGTGGGCATGTTCAGCTTCCTGGGCACCGCGTACGCGGCGAGCATCCGACTCGGCCCCATCCAGCACCAGAGCCCGATGCGTACCGCGTTCGCGTTCCTCCTGCTCAACGGCATCACACCGCTGTTGACGCCGCTGACCTCGCGGCTGCTGCACCGTCTGTCCTCGCGGTGGCTGCTCACCGTCGGCCTGGCGCTGATCGCCGCCGGTGACTTCCTGGCCGCGGGACTCGACGTGGACGACCGGGCGCTCACCTCGCTGATCCTGCCGCTCGGCCTGGTGGGCATCGGTTTCGGCTTCACCGTGTCGTCCATCACCGCGACCGCCGTGAACACCGTGCCGGTCCCGCTCGCGGGCATGGCCAGTGCGGCCACCAACCTGCTGCGTGACTTCGGCTTCACCCTCGGACCGGCGGTCATCGGCGCGGTCGCGCTGAGCCAGGCGGCGTCCCGGGTGGCCTCCTCGCTGGCCACCTCGACGTCATTGGACGCCGGGTCGAAGGCCGCGGCCCACGAGGTGCTGAAGGAGGGCGGCCCCCTCGCCCTCAACTCCGTCCCCGCCACCTCCCCGCCGGGCGCGGCCCGGTCCTACGCCCTCGACGCCCTGGGACACGGCTACGGGATCGGATTCGTCGTGTGCGGTTCGGCCGCCCTGCTCTCGGCGGTGCTGGTGGTGACCGCGCTGCGGGGACGCACGGCGGAGGAGGACGCGACGGAAGCGAAGGAGGTCGCGGAGCAGCCCGCACCCGCCGCGGGCTGAGATCACAGCAGCCCTGGCAGGAGGCCGTCCCGATCGGACGGTGCGTATCCCCGCACGTGGACGTCCGGTGTGCAGAAAGCCGCGGACGGATCCCGGGACCGTGAACGCGCCTGTGGCCCCAGCCCTTCGGGCTGGGGCCACAGGACGTGCTGGTGATCGTGCGGGGGCGGGCGCCTACGCGGCGAAAGGCTCCACGACACGGGCGGGCGGAGCGTTCCCGCTCCGGCAGGGTGCGCAGCGCCGAGCGGTGACCCTCGCCCGCTACGGCCACTGCCGGTCAGCCGAACAGGCGCCGCTGGATCTCCCGCCGGTAGTCCTCCAGGGTGCGGTCGAGGTGTACGGCGGCGGCCTCGGCGGCCTCGTCGGGTCGGCCGTCCCGAATGGCGCGGTAGATCGCCTCGTGTTCCTCGACCGCTGCCGCGGTGCCGTCACCGAAGGAGTCGTGGATGCCGATCGCGCTGGACTGGCGTTGCAGCCGGCGGGCGTCACGCACCGCGCTGCCGAGGAAGGTGTTGTGCGAGGCGGCGGCCACCGCCGCATGGAAATCGTCGTCACCCTGGTTGAAGACCTCGACCTCGCCATGGGTGTACCCGTGCCGGCACTGCTGCATGGCAACCTCGATCGTGCGCAGTTCGGCGGGCGTGGCACGGGTGGCCGCGAGCCGGACGGCGGCCATCTCCTGAACCCTGCGGAACTCGAACAACATGAGCACGTGATCGAGGTCCACGGGCCGGAAGAAGCCGCCCCAGCGGCTGGTGATCAGCATGCCCTCGTCGTCCGCGACGAACAGCCCGCGCCCCTTGTGCGCCCGGACCCGGCCGAGCGCCGAGAGGATCTTCACGGCTTCCCGGACCACCGCCCGGCTGGTGCCCAACTGCTGGGCCAGGTCGTTCTCCGTGGGCATCCGGTCTCCGGGCACCAGGCGCGACTCGGCGATGAACTCGAGGATCCGCTCCGCCACGACCTCGTATCCGGGGCGGTAGTCCCGTCGCTCATCCGATCCGTTCATCACTGCCGCCACGGCGGGCGTGTCCTTCATATGTCCTGCCTCCGGGTGACTGCGACGACGGCGACTGATCGGCCTTGGAGCCGAGCTCATCGTACCCCAGGCCACGATAAGTAGTACTCATCTGGGGCCTACCTGGTGGCATCTTGAGAGAAGACATGACCGCTAAGTGCCTATTTGCGCACTTCAAGGATCCGACGGAGCTGATCTCGCACGCACTTCGCCTTCGGAAAAGCCGTACATACCTCTTGACTCGGCCTTTGATGTGGCGGCTAATTTCTTCCGCGGCGGTAATGACAGAGCCGTCAGTCTCACGCGCACCCAGTGGAGTCGCACATGTCCGTATACAAGCCTTCGGTCACCCAGGAGCCGGGGACCAGCAGGAGACGTGCCGGGTTGCTGGCCGGCTGTGCCGCCACCGTCCTGCTGACCGTGACCGCCTGTGGCGGGGGTGGCGGTTCGACCGGCACGACGAAGGACGGTTTCGCGCAGGCCGCGCAGGACAAGGGGGCGTTGACCGTGTGGGTGGACGCGACGCGCCTGGCTGCGGCGAAGCAGTACCAGGCGTCGCACCCGGGTGTGAAGCTGCACATCGTCAGCTATGACGGTGACGCCAACGGCTCGAACTACCTGCAGACGAAGGTGCAGTTGTTCAACCGGACGGGCAAGGGCTGGCCGGATGTGGTGTTCAGCTCGCAGAACAACGAGGCGAGCTGGGCGGTCGACGCGGGCTTCGCGGCGCCGCTGAACAAGGGTCTGATCCCGCAGGCGACCCTCAGCGGGTTCGCCAAGGGCGCCAACGACGTCTGCACCGTCGACGGGACCCTGTACTGCCTGCGCAACGACCTCTCCCAGGCGGTGCTGTGGTACAACGCGCCGCTGCTGAAGAAGTTCCACTACACGGTGCCGACCACCTGGGAGCAGTACCAGGCGCTCGGTGAGAAGGTCGCCAAGGAGCACCCCGGCTACCTGGTGGGTGACGCGGGTGACACCTTCACCCCCGAGATCTACCTGTGGGCGGGCAAGTGCGGCGCCAACCACATCACCGGCCCCAAGGCGGTGTCGGTCAACACCACCAGCGAGGCCTGTACCAGGATGGCCAAGCTGCTGGATGTGCTGATCAAGGACAAGTCGATGTCGACGAGCGGTGTCTTCAGCACCGACTTCGGCAAGAACAAGGCCAAGAAGGTCCTGCTCATGCCCGGCCCGGCGTGGTACGGCGGCGCGGTCTTCGAGGGCACCTTCAAGACCCCGGCCCAGCAGATCGCGGTGGCGCCCATCCCGCAGTGGCAGGGCGAGACCTCACCCTCCACCGGCAACGTCGGCGGCGGAACGTGGCTGCTGTCCAAGCACTCCGCCCACATCAAGGCGGCCACCGACTTTTTGAAGTGGGTCACCACCGACAACGCCTACCAGGGCGAGAAGGCCCCCGGCTTCCCGGCCTACGCGCCGGCCGCCGCCACCTGGCTCAAGGCGCAGGCCGCTTCGGGGTACTTCGCCGGTGACCTCACCGCGTTGAAGGACGCCTCCTCGCAGGTGTGGTCCGACTGGGGCTCGGGCCAGTTCAGCCAGGAGGCGATCTGGGCCGCCACCGTCAAGCCCGGCCTGACCCAGGGCAAGACCATCGAGTCGCTGCTGCCCGCCTGGCAGGACGCGATCGTCAAGTACGCCCAGGCCGACGGATACAAGGTCGCCCAGTGACGGCCACGCACTCTTCGGCCGGCTCTGTCCGGGGGCGCCCTCGCGGCACCTCCCGGCAGAGCCGGGCCGGCGTGGCATTCGTCGCTGGCTACGTCCTGCTGCTGACCGCCTTCGGCGTCCTGCCGACCTGCTACGCGATCTACTTCGCGTTCACCGACGCAGGCGGGGCCTTCACCGGCATCTCCAACTTCACCGCCACAGCCCGGGACTTCCGCTTCGCCGACTCCCTGGGCCACGTGGCCCTGTACCTGGTGTTCTGGCTGCTGTCGCTGGTCGTGTTCGTCGTGCTGCTGGCGCTGCTGCTGCACAAGCTGTCCTCCGGGCCGCTCAGCCAGGCACTGCGTTTCCTCTACTACATCCCCGGCGCGCTGGCCGGTGCCGCGAGCGTCCTGGTGTGGCTGTTCATGCTCGACCCGACGGTCAGCCCGGTCAGCTCGCTGCTTCAGGCCCTGGGCTTTCACACCTTCGGCGCGGTCATCGCGCCGGGCAACCTGGCACTGCTGTTCACGATCATCGCGTTCTGGACCGGCGCGGGCGGCTGGATCGTGGTCATGTACGGGGCGCTGAACAACATCCCCAAGGACGTCATGGAAGCCGCGCGCATCGACGGCGCGAACGGCTGGCAGACCGCCTGGCGGGTACAGATCCCCATGCTGCGCAAGTGGATCGTCTACATGGTGATCCTCGCCTTCGCCGGCGGCGCGCAGCTCTTCGTCGAGCCGCAGCTGCTCTCCCTGGCCAGCACCGGCGTGGCCGGCCGCGACTACTCCCTCAACCAGCTCACCTACGACTTCGCCTTCCAGATGAACAACATCAACGGCGCCGCCGCGGTCTCGGTGGAACTCCTGGTCGTCAGCGTGTCGGTCGCCGGTGTCTTCGTCGCACGATCGGGGTTCTTCGATGCCGACTGACACACGAACCACCCCCCTTGCCTCCGCTCCTCACGCGAAACGGGACCGGAACAGCAAAAGCGGGCACGGAGAGCGGAGGCAGCGCCGCCGTCCGCCGCGGCACGTGGGCTCAGGGCTGCTGGCGGGTTCGGTGCTCACCGTGTTCGTGGTGTTCTTCGTGCTGCCCGTGATCTGGCTGCTGCTCGCGGCGACCAAGACCGACCAGCAACTCGTCCACGGCAACCCGCTCTCCTTCGGATCCTGGCACGCGCTGACAGCCAACTGGCACGCGCTGACCGCCTTCCAGGACGACGCCATCCTGCTGTGGCTGCGCAACTCCGCCCTCTACGCCGCGATCTCCCTGGTCATCACGCTCTGCCTGGCCATACCCGCCGGATACGCGCTGGCCATGACCGAGTTCCGCGGCCGGCACACGCTGCTGATCGCGACCCTGGTCGTGATGCTCATGCCCAACGCCACCCTGGTGGTGCCGCTGTTCCTGGAGATCAACGCGGTGCACCTGATCGGCACCATGTGGTCGATCATCCTGCCGTACTCGTTCTACCCGTTCGGGGTGTACCTCACCTACATCTACTTCACCACCGCCGTGCCCCGGGACCTCCTGGCCGCAGCCCGCATGGACGGCTGCTCGGAGTTCGGCGTCTTCCGCCATGTGGCCCTGCCGCTGGCGACCCCCGTCATCGCGCTCGTCGGGTTCTTCAGCTTCGTCGCCAACTGGACGAACTACTTCCTGCCCTACGTGATGCTCCCCGACAGCGACCAGATGCCCGTCCAGGTGGGCGTCGGCAGCCTGCTCAGCAACGTGCCGTCGTTCAACCCGACCGTCGGCAACCTCGCCATCCAACGCCCGCAACTGGCACTGGCCACACTGGTCGCCATCACCCCCGTCCTCGTCGTGTTCCTGTTCGCCCAGCGCTTCCTGGTCAGCGGAATGCTCGCCGGCGCCACCAAGGAGTGACCGCTCTCATGCCCTCCAGCCCCCACCCCCACATCTCCGGCGACCCCGGCGACGACACCCCGGCCGCCGACCGCGCCGCACCCGCACCCGCACCCGCACCCGCACCCGACGTTCAGGCTTCGGTGCCGCTGCTCGAACCCCCCGGCTGGGCCGTCGCCCAGCGCGCCCTGTTCGAGCTGCTCGACCACGCCTGGCGGCGCTTCGAGGACGCCTTCACCGGCCCCGACGGACGCCTGAACTACCACGGGCAGCTGACCACCCGCGACGGCGTCGACGACTTCTACGAAGTGTTCTTCAACTGGCCCCAGCTCTACCTCCTCGGCGGCGCCGACGACCTCCTGCCCGCCAGCGAGCAGCACTGGGAGGGCGTCACCCGGCAGCTGACCGAACTGAACATGCTGCGCGAGGAGTACGAGCGCGGCTACGACTGGTTCCACCAGGGCGAGAGCCTGCTCCTGCTGTACTTCCTGTGCATGGCCGCACCCGACCGCTGGCGCGAGCGCGCCCTGCGCTTCGCCGAGCTGTACGTCGACCCGGCCAAGGGCAACTACGACCCCGCCCACCGCATCATCACCCGCCCCCACAACGGCAGCGACCCCGACCGCACCGGCCTCTTCGACGGCGACGTCTACCCCTGGCTGCAGAAGGAAGCAGACACCTACGGCTACCCCCTCGAATGGCTCCCCCAAGCCCAGGACGGCCCCTACCCGCTCTCCGCCGACCCGCGCCTGGGCGAGCAGATGCGCGACCGGACGGGCGTCGGCGACACCACGATGAACCTCGCCGCGGCCGGACTCGTCCTCAACGCCTGGATCCTGACCGGCGAGGAACGCTACCGCGACTGGATCACCGAGTACGTCGGCGCCTGGCGCGAACGCACCCAGGCCAACGGCGGCCTGATCCCGGACAACGTCAGCCCCGACGGCATCGTCGGCGGCCTGCTGGAAGGCCGCTGGTACGGCGGCCACTACGGCTGGTCCTGGCCGCACGGCTGGCACAGCCTCGGCCACGCAGCCTGCGTGGCCGCACTCGCAGCCGCCACCGTCACCGGCGACGACGACTACCTCTCCATGGTCGCCACCTCACTCGACACCCTCATCGACCACGCCAAGGTCATGCCCCACACCGAGGCCGACTCCAGCCTGCCCTCCAAATGGGCCGTCGAACTCGGCCCCGACGACCGCCACACACCCACCCCGCACCTGCCCTTCCGCCACAACGACTCCGGCTGGTTCGACCACAACCCCGCCACACCCCCCGTACCGGTGGCCCTGTGGCACCACACCTTCTCCGCCGCCGACCGCGCCCGGCTGGAGCACCTGCGCGAGACGGACGGCATCGACTGGCGCACCGTACGGCCCTTCCGGTCCAAGGAGGACTCCGGACACGAGAAAGCCTGGTTCGCCTTCCTCGCCGGCGACGACCCCGGCTACCCCGAACGCATCCTCGCCGCCGCCCAGGCCCAGATCCGCCACCGGCTACGGCGCATCGACCGCTACCGCGACCTGGACGTACCCGAAGCCGACATCCACGTCTGGCAGCAGTGCAACCCCGTGGTCACCGAAGCCCTGGTCCAGCTGACCTGGGGCGGCCCCCAGGTCCTGTATCAAGGCGGACTGCAGCAGGCCCGGCTGCGCTACCACGACGCCGACGCCCGCCGCGCCGGCCTGCCCGCCGACATCGCCGCACTGGTCACCTCCATCGACCCCCAGGCAACCACCGTCGAACTCCTCAACCTCTCCCCCGAAACCGACCGCACCGTCATCGTCCAGGCCGGCGCCTTCGCCGAACACACCATCACCACCGTCCGGTACACCACCTGCACCGACGACAGCTGGATCGGCGACATGTACGACTACGGCCACACCGAACCGACCGTCACCGAGACCGAAACCACATGCGACGGACCGTTCCTGACAGTCCGTCTGCCCGCTTCCACCCGCATCCGGCTCACCCTGCGCCTCCAACTGCGCACCCGTACTCCCAGCTACCGCACTCCGTTCGACAACCCGGCCGACGGCTCCAACTCCACCACCACGACAGGGGAATCGGCGTGAAGCGCATCGCCCAGACCATCAGACTCCGCCCCGAACACCGCGAGGAATACCTGCGGCTCCACTCCGCGGTGTGGCCAGGAGTCGAAGCGGCCCTGCACCGGGCGAACATCCGCAACTACAGCATCTTCCTCCACGGTGACGCGCTGTTTGCCTACCTGGAGTACCACGGCGAGAACTTCGAGGCCGACATGGCCTCCATCGAGGCCGACCCCGAGACCCAGCGCTGGTGGAAGCTCACCGACCCCTGCCAGGAACCCTGGCCCGACCGGGGCGACTCCCGCCAGTGGACCGAACTCCCCGAGATCTGGCACCTGAGCCCGCCTGCCGACGACGCCACCGCCTGACCGGGCCCACGCCCGCCCGACCCGACTTGGACCAGCCCGTGAACACATCCGTGCTCGTCGACGCCCACCACCACCTGTGGGACCTCTCCCACCGACCCCAGCCCTGGCTGGACGACCCCGGCGTGGCGTCGATCCGCCGCACCTTCACCCCCGAGGACCTGCGCACCACCGCCACTCACCCCATTGCGGGCCGACAGCTGCACAGCACGGTGGTCGTCCAGTGCATAGCGGAGGTCGCCGAGACCGAGGACCTGCTGGCACTCGCCGAACAGGAGCCGCTGATCCGTGCCGTGGTCGGCTGGGCGGATCTGACGTCCCCGGCGATCGGGGACGTGCTCGACAGGCTGATCGACGGGCCTGGCGGCGTGTACCTGCGCTCCCTGCGCCACCTCGTCCAGGGCGAGACGGACCCCGACTGGCTGCAACGCCCGGACGTGGAACGCGGACTGGGGGCGGCCCGGGATCGCGGACTGCGCTACGACGTGCTGGTGCGCGACCACCAGCTCGTTCAGGCGATCCGGCTCGCGGAGCGCTTCCCCGACCTGCCCCAGGTGCTCGACCACGCGGGCAAGCCGGACATCGCCCGAGGGGACATCGCCGACTGGGAACGCCGGATACGGCAACTGGCCGGGCACCCGCAGGTGATGTGCAAGGTCTCGGGTCTGATCACCGAGGCCGACCACGAGAAGTGGACCGTCGACGACATCCGCCCCGTCTGGGACGTGCTGCTCTCCGCCTTCGGCCCCGACCGGCTGATGTTCGGCTCGGACTGGCCGGTCGCCAACCTGGCGGGCGGCTGGAACCGGTGGGCCGCCACCGTGGACGAACTGCTCACCGGCTGGAGCGAGGGCGATGTCCACGCCCTCCTGGCCGGCACGGCCGGCGCGTTCTACGGCCTTGCCCCCGTCGCTGGAGAAGGGCAGGCCTCCGCCCCGACCACCTGACCCGCTCCCACCCGCGGCGACAGCCACCACCGCAGGCCGCACCCACCACACCGACCCGCATGAACCGGCACCAACCCACGCCGGGCTCACCGCCATGGACGCCGAGCCACTCGCCGTCGACCTCACGGGCGACCTCACGGGCGGCACCGTGCTCCTCGCCTCCGGCGCCGCCGCCTACCCGCACGGCGCCGCCCTGCCGGTCGACGGCGGCCGGCTGGGCCGGTGAGGCCGGTGACCGCCGAAACCACTGCCCTCATTCAACCGAGCGTCATCAACGTCCCCCTCGGCATGCGCGACCCCGAGCACGATCCGCCGCAACGTGGAGCTCCACGCCCGGCGTGTCCCCGACAGCCTGTGGGACGGACTGAGACGCCATCCGCTTTCCGATCAGCGGGTTTGTTGGTCGAACAAGGGTCTTGATCGGGTGATCGCGGTGGGGTCGGTGCATGAAGGCAGGGCCTCGCGGTAGCTCGGGGTTGTCGAAGCCAACGAGCACCGGGAGGCCCTGCTGCTGCAGTCTGTCGCGCTTGCGTCCGTGGAGTCCAACGCGCCGTCTCCGGCGTGTGACTGTCTCGCGCACAGGTTCGGCAACGCGGCGGACGGGCCGGACCGCGTCCCGTGTTACGGCTCCGACCTGACGGAGGCCGAATGGCAGGTCATCCGGCCGCTGCTGCCGATCCCCACGTGGCTTCAGGGGCGGGGCGGCAGACCGGAGGGCCATTGCCACCGCGTCATGCTGGATGCGATCCGCTATCCACGACTCCGATGAGGCGGACGGTGCCCTGGGAGAAGGCGGCCACCCAGGGCAGTTGTTCGGTCAGCTTGTCCTGGGCCGGGTGGACTTGGTGACACCTGCCATGGCGAACACGGCGGCGAGCACCGCCTGCACGATCCACAGGACGACGTTCACGGGAGAGGATCTTTCGGGGAGGGAAGGAGAGAGGGGCCGGGAAGGAGCGCGCGGGCGCCCCTTCCCGGGGGCGGCCGAAGGGCGGAACGTGCCGACCGCCGGGGCCGGCGATGCCGAGAACCATCAATGATCACCCGTTCTCGGCTCGGGCGAGGCAGCTGTGTCAGTCCTCGATGGAGAGGGCCGCCAGGGACCGCATGGCCGGATCACTGTGCCGCGAACCGTCCCAGACGGTGCTGAGCCGGGTTATCCTGCCCGCGCTGTCGAGCTGCAGTGCGGTGACGCCGCTCAGTTCCGGCCTGCCGTCCACAACCCACTCGTAGCCGCCGCCTTGTGCGCTGCCGAGCACGTGGCGGACCACCGCCCCCGGCCCGTACGGCAGCTGGGGCAGCGCTCGGTGAAGGTAGCGGCCGATCGCCAGCCGTCCCTCCAGGCCGGCTCTCGTGGTCAGGTCCTCGAAGACGGCGTCGGCGGAGAACAGCGCTGCGCTCCGTGCGGCGTCGCCCGCCCCCATCGCGGCGCCCAGTTGACGGGCAACCCTGTCGATGGCCGGGGATGCGTTCTGCCGTACTTTCTCCACGCCGAGGGTGCGCGGGTACTGGTCGACCGGGGCACGGCCGGTGATGAAGGGATTGCGCCGTCCGTCCCAGTAGTCGACCTGGCGGGTGATCCTGCCGTCCTTGAAGTCGAACGTGGAAAGGCCGCGGATTTCCGCCCCGAACATTTCGGGTGTGTCGACGAAGTGGACGATGGCGCTGTTGGTGTCGCCGAAGATGCGCAGCGGGTACGCCAGCGCGCCCGGTGCCCAGCTGCTCATGGCCTGGGTGTTCGCTTCCTTCATGATGGTCCAGTCGGTCACGACGACGCTGCCGCCGAGAACGCCGTCGTAGTAGCCGACTTGGGACCGGAGGTAGTGCTCCATGAAGGCGTCGGAGTCACGCAGGTCCTTGGCCGTGTAGTAGCTGCGGAAGAAGGCCACTGCCCTCTTGGAGGCGTGGCTGGTGTCCGCGACATCCGGGTAGACACCGGCGCGGCGTTCGGCTGGTCCGGACCGCGTCGTCGCCGGTGCGGCCCCGGCGGCCGGAGCGGAACCGAGAAGTGCCAGTCCCGTGGCAGCGCCGCCGACGGCGGTCAGGAGTGCTCGTCTGTGCATCATGAACCAATCTGGGTCATGGGCCGTTGTGTCGGCGGCCCGGGTAGGCAGGTGTGCAGGTGGGATGCGATGGGCACGGCATCATGCCCAGCCAGGTCGAAACGGGGTAAGGGGGATGGGTCGGCGTCGCAGGAGGTCTTGGCGTAGGCGGCGATCGTGTTGAGCAGGGTGGTGCCGATCGCCGGGGCCGTGCGGCCTGCTCAGATCGTGATGACGAGCTTGCCCCGGGCGTGGCCGGCCTCGCTGCGGGCGTGGGCCTCGGCGATCCGGTCGAGGGGGTACGTGGCTTCGATGTGCGGGACGTACGCGCCGACCCCTCCCAGGTACGCGGCCTCCACCAGCGAGGCCGGCGTGGGGACGTCGGGGGAGGCCGAGAGACGGGCGCCGTGCTGCTGAGCGGTCGGGTCGGCGATGGAGACGACGGCTGCCGGAGTGGGCGCGATCTTGACGAGGTCCGGCAGGGAGCCGGCGCCCGCCAAGTCGGCGACGGCATCCACACCGGCGGGAGCGAGCGCGCTCACGCGGTCCGCCAGCCCAGGCCCGTAGGTCGTGGGCGTGGCGCCGAGCGAGCGCAGGTATTCCTGGTTGCCCTCGCCGGCGGTGCCGATCACGGTGGCTCCCCGGGCGACGGCGAACTGGACCAAGGCACTGCCGACACCACCGGAGGCACCCTCGACCAGCAGCGTGCTGCCCGCACCGACCTTCAGCTCGTTCAGCACGCGGACCGCCGTCTCGGCCGCCACCCCCACGGCCGCGGCCTGCTCCATCGTCCACGCGTCCGGTACCGGCGCCCATTCGTAGAGCACCGCGTACTCGGCCGTGGTCCCCACGGCCGAGTTCCCGAACACCCGGTCGCCGACGGCGACACCCGTCACGCCGTCACCGGCCTTGTCCACCACTCCGGCTGCGTCCCGGCCCGGGATCTTCGGGAACTGCAGCGGCATCATCTCCTTCAGGTACCCGGCCCGGAGTTTGACGTCGATCGGGTTGACACTGGCGGCCTCGACCCGGATCCGGACCTCGCCCGGACCGGCGTGCGGCTCGGGCACGTCCTCGACCCTCAGCACCGACGGGTCGCCGTACTCGTGGTAGGTCACTGCTCGCATCGAAATGGACCTCCAAGTCCTTTGTGGAATCGGGTAATTGGGAGTCGATAGTTGGGTGGGTGGGCGCCATGCTGCGGGGCGCTCAGGCGGCCTCGGTGGCCGTGACGATGACCTTTCCGCGGGCGCGTTCCGTGTGGCGATAGACCATCGCGTCGGCCGTGTCGCGCAGCGGGTAGGTCCGGTCGATGACGGGTGTGAGCTTTCCGGCCGTGACGACCTCGCTCAGCTGCTCAAAGTCCGAGGCGGTGGGCATGACCGCGAGCGCCAGCACCTTCTGGCTGATGAGCGGTGACAGCGCCAGGCCCACCGTTGATCGGTGGATCCAGGCTCAGCCGCGCCACGCCGGGCCGCCGTGCTTGGCCAGGAACCGCGCCTGCTCGGCGAGGATCTCGGCGTTCTCGGCCGCGCCAGGGGCGAAGCCCACGAAACCGTGGTGCGGAACCGCGTCCCAGACGTGCAGCTCGGCCTCGACCTCAGCGTCGCGCAGTGCCCGGTGCAGGCGGACAGCATTGGAGAGGAAGACGTCGCGCGTGCCACTCTGCACGAGGGCCGGCGGGAAACCGCGGCTGAAGTCGGCGAAGATCGGCGACAGGTACGGGTCGGCTGGGTCGTGGTCGCCAACGTAGAGCTTGGCGGCGTCCGATATCCAGGCGGGCAGCCTTGGGTCGATCGACTGCAGCGTGTGGAACGAGTCACCGGACTCGGTCATGTCGCACTCCGGCGTGTTCACCATCAGCGCGCCGGGGAGCGGCAGCCCTTCATCGCGAGCCCGCAATATCGCGCCGGCCGCGAGGCCGCCCCGCTGGACTGACCCCACAGGACGACGTTGGCGGGCTCGTGACGCTCAAGAACGTAGCGGTAGACGGCCAGCGTGTCGTCGAGTGCTGCCGGGTAAGGATGGTCGGGGGGCATGCGGTAGTCAACCGAGTACGACGGACAGTTCCACTGGGCCGTGGCCTCCGCCGCCGGGCGGCGGGCGTTGGCACCCCCGAAGAGGATGAACGCGCCGCCGTGGACGGTGATCACGGCGCGCTCGTTGTTCTGACCCGCGGGGCGTGTCGGCGTCCCGACGTGGACGACGGTCTCGCCGAGCGTGACCGTCTCGATTGCCGCCACCTCCTTCGTCGCCTGCAGGACGGCGTCGACCACCGGAGCCGTGGCCGCGTTCCACTGGTCGACCAGCTTTCGCCAAGCGTCCTTGTCCTCGGGCGACGGAAGCGCCGTCTGGGGCGGCGGCTGCGTCGAAAGCGCCCGGCGCATTGGCTCACTGATCGATCCTGGCAGGGGAATCGTGCGCGGGCCGACTGTGATCGTGCCCTCGGGGTCGACACTGATGTCGACGGCCGACTCGCTAGTGGTCATACTGGCGTCTCTCCAAGGTAGTCGCGGTCTTCGTAGAACGTGAAAGTGGCGGTCCCGCTGGTGGGGCCGTAGCCGGCGGCGAAGACGCGCCGGCCCCTGGTGACCGGCCTGACCTCGATCCGAGCCGCCGTCCTCGGGCCGGCGGTGCCGGCGGACGGCGCCTGACCCCACGTAACCCGCCGGAGGTGTGGGTTACGGCGTGGGCGGCGCCGGCCGCCAGGGCCAGTTGACGATGGGCGGGGAAGGCGCCGGGCCGCGCGGTGGTCAGAGCCGGATGACGAGCTTTCCCCGAGCGTGTCCGGCTTGGCTGCGGGCATGCGCCTCGGCGATCTGGTCGAGGGCGAAGCCGGCGTCGACGTACGGGACGTAGCTCCCGGCCGTTCCCAAGGCCGCGGCCTCGACCAGCGAGGCCGGCGTGGGGTCGTCGGGCGCGGTCGACAGGCGGGCGCCGTGCTCCTGGGCGGTGTGGTCGGCGATCGAGACGACGTCGGCGGCACTGGGTGCGATCTTGACAAGGTCCGGCAGGGAGCCGGCGCCCGCCACGTCGAGCACGACGTCCACGCCGGCAGGGGCGAGCGCGCGGACGCGGTCGGGATGGCGCCGAGCGAACGCAGGAACTCGTGGTAGCCCTCGCCGGCCGTGCCGATCACGGTGGCTCCCCGGGCGACGGCGAACTGGACGACAGCGCTGCCGACCCCACCCGCGGCTCCCTCGACCAGCAGGGTGCTGCCGGGCCGGACGCCCAGCTGGTTCAGTACACGGATCGCGGTTTCGGCCGCCACCCCCACGGCCGCGGCCTGCTCCATCGTCCACGCGTCCGGCACCCGCGCCCACTCGTAGAGCACCGCGTACTCGGCCGTGGTCCCCACGCTCGTGTTGCCGAACACCCGGTCGCCGACCGCGATGCCGGCCACACCTTCACCGACCTCGTCCACCACTTCGGCCGCGTCCCGGCCCGGGACCTTCGGGAACTGCAGCGGAAACATCTCGCGCAGGTATCCGGCCCGCAGCTTCCAGCCGATCGGGGTGACGCCGGCCGCGGCGACGCGGATCCGGATCTGTCCCGGGCCGGCATGCGGCTCGGGCACCTCCTCGACCGTCAACACCGACGGATCGCCGTACCGGTGGTAAGTCACTGCTCGCACCGAAAGGACGCCTCTCAGGTCGCGTGGGCGCAAGACCCACCGCCCGTCTGCGGGCGCCAGTTAAGTGGAGCCCTTCCTTCACTTCACCGTAGCACGAAAGTGGCGGATGTCCGCCACTTGTGCGATCGTGGAGCCGTGCCCGAACGAACGTCGCCCGAGCGGCCCCTGCGCGTCGATGCCGCCCGCAACCGTGCCTTGATCGTGGCCGCGGCGCAGCGCGCCTTCGCCGAGTCCGGCCTGCAGGTGCCGTTCGACGAGATCGCCCGGCGGGCCGGGGTCGGCGAGGCCACCGTGCACCGCCGATTCCCGGACCGGGCATCGTTGATCGCCGCCGCGTTCGGCGACAAGATGCGCGCCTACGCCGACGCGGGCGCCGAGGCCCTCGCCGAGCCGGACCCGTGGCGGGGGTTCTGCGGTTACGTGCGCCGCGTGTGCGCCATGCAGTCCGGCGACCGGGGCTTCGCCGACCTGCTCACGCTCACCTTCGCCCCAGTCAACCCGGCGACCGAGGAGCTGGAGAACCGGCGCGACTGCGCATACAACGACTGGGTCACCATCGTCGACAAGGCCAAAGCGGCCGGCCGGCTCCGGCCGGACTTCCATCCCCACGACATGGTCGTGCTGCTGATGGCCAACGCGGGCGTCGTCGCCGCCACCGCAGGCACCGCACCCGAAGCCTGGCAACGCCACGTGGAATACCTGCTGCAAGCCTTCGCGGCCGGCGACCCCCGGCCGCTTCCGGCACCGCCGGCGCACGACGCCCTCTTCCGGGCCATGCAACGCACTCAGGGCATCATCCCTGATCGGCCACCCAGCGACGATCCACCGCCATGACCGGAACATCCCTGCGGTCACATCACGGTCTCGAGTGATCCCCTCAGACACCGAGGCAGGGGGCAGCGGTATCGGGGTGACGATCGCCCGGGGGTTGGCACGCACGCATGGCGGCGACCTGACCGCCGCCTCGCCCTGGTTGGGGCGCGGCACGACGTTTAGCGCCCAGTTCCAAAAAACGCTCCGATCCACACTGCCGCGGAGCACGTACAAGCCGGGGGCGTGCACGCCGCGGACGCTGCCGCCGAGCGTGGGGCGCCGCCGTCATGCCCTCGGTCCGTCTGGACACCACCGACCCCGCCACCGCACTCACCAACGGCTCCGCGACCGCGACGGGCGGCTCGGCCGGCACCTCGGCCACCGTCACGCGGGCATCCGCCAGACGCTGAAGCGCCCGTTCCGCCTCGCCGAGGGCAGCCTCCACTCGCTCGGCCTCCTCCCGCAGCCGTGCCACCTCTTCCCGGACCTTCTTCTCCCGGGCCTCCAGCAAACCGAGCACCGACGGCACCAGCCACCTCCACCAGCGACACGAGCAGACGAACCACGCCCAGCTCTCCCGCCACCAGCCGGAGTTCATGCCCACCCAGCCCGAACCAAACGATCACGTTCGGAAAGCGGATGGCTTCTGAGCGACAGCACTCCGACTCCGGCCGCGGCCGCCACTCAGGCGACCTGCGTAGCCGCGGTCGGCGTAGAGCGCTACCGGTCGTTGTCGCGTTCGTCCGCGCCGGCCGCGTCCGGGCGGGACGACCTGGATGCGAGCCGAGACCGCCGGCAGGTCATGCCGGAGCCGAAGCCCAGCTCCGCCCGACTTGGGAATTCCGAGAGACGGCGCCGGCGTAGGTCCGGGCGGCGGACCACGGGTACAGGGGCGAGCGGGGCGAGTGGGCCGAGTGATAAGTAGTACTCATTTGTGGGAAGCCGGCTCGCCGGACTTGGCGAATCGCACACCGCTCGGTGATCTTTGATTGAGAGCGAGTAGCCGCTCTAGCTGCAGCGATGGGGCTCCGCGTGGCCAGACCTAGCGATTCCTTGTGTCGATGATGTTGCCGCTGAGAAAAATAAGTATGCCTATCACCTTGACCGCGACGCCCTCCTGCATCGATAAATGCCACTCATAAGAGCGGGGTTCAGAGGAGGAACACCACAGATGAGACCCCTACGCATCGGAGCGGGAGCAGTGAAGGCGCTCGCAGCGGCTGCCGTCGTCTTCGCAGCCGTACTGCCTGCCCAACCTGCCTACGCGGCGACGACGAACTTCTATGTCGACCCGGTCAACGGCAACGACAGCAACTCAGGAACCAGCACTGCCGCAGCGTTCAGGACCGTACAGGCCGCCCAGGCCGCGGTCCGGGCCGTCAACGCGAACATGTCCGACGACATCGTCGTGAACCTGCGGGGCGGCACCTACTCCCTCACGGCCCCGATCACCTTCGGTACCAGCGACTCGGGCACGAACGGCCACACGGTCGTCTACCAGGCCTACAACGGCGAGACGCCCGTCATCACCGGTGGCAAGGCGATCACCGGGTGGACCGCGGCCAGCAACGGCGAGTACAAGGCGTCCGTGGGCAGCCTCAACTTCCGGCAGCTGTACGTCAACGGGGTCCGCGCCACCCGGGCCCGCTTCCCCGACCTCGGCACGGACTTCCAGCTCCAGGGCAGCGACAAGACCAACAAGCTGCTGAAGGTGCTCAGCTCCCAGGTCTCCAACTGGAACAACCTCAGCCAGGTCGAGATGATGCTGGAAACGCAGTGGGGCGAGAGCTACCTGCGGCTGAAGTCGTTCACCTCCGCGGGCGGCATCGCGAACGTGTCGATCCAGGACCACGAGGCGGGCATCCTCTTCCCGCGCCCCTGGCCCCAGCTCTCCGACGGCTCCCCCCTGCACTTCGAGAACGCCCACGAGTTCCTCAACGAACCGGGCGAGTTCTACGTCGACACGGCCGCGCAGACCGTCTACTACAAGCCCCGCCCCGGCGAGGACATGTCCACGGCCTCCGTGCAGGCGCCGACGCTGAAGACGCTCTTCGACATCAAGGGCACCAGCCTCGACAGTCCCGTCCATGACCTGCGCTTCTCCGGGATCACCTTCACCGGGACCACCTGGATGGAAGCGACCGACAACGGCTACCTCAACGGCCAGGGCGGCAACTACAACATCTCCGCCGACTCGTCCAACCACCAGTACGTCGGCCGCCCGCCGGCCGGGGTCCAGGCGGCGGACGCCGACCGTGTCTCCTTCACCGGGAACACCTTCACGCAGATGGGCGCCAGCGCCCTCGATCTGTCCCACGGTGTGCACGACAGCACCGTGACGGGCAATCTCGTCTACGACATCGCCGGCAACGGGATCATGGTCGGCAAGTTCTCCGACCCGACCGTGGAGATGCACACCGTCTACAACCCGCCCACCTCACCGGCAGGTGAGGACGCCCGGGAAGTGGTCAAGAACATCACCGTCAAGGACAACCTGATCACCCGGATCGGCGAGGACTACCCGGGAACCGCGGGCATCAACGCGGGCTTCGTCAACAGCACCGCCATCGACCACAACGACATCTCCGACACCCCGTGGGCTGGGATCTCGCTGGGCTGGGGCTGGCAGTCGGCGGCCAACGCCGAAGGCAACAACAGCATCAGCTACAACCGGATCGGCAACGTGATGAACCGGCTCTGCGACTCCGCCGCCATCTACCACCTCTCCAACGACCCGGGCACCGTCATCAACGGCAACTACATCCACGACGTGGTGAGGACGCCGGCCGCCTGCGGCTCAGCCGTGGCCGGCCTCTACACGGACGAGGGGTCGAACAACATGACCCTCTCGAACAACGTGCTGTCGCAGACGGACGGTTTCATCAACCAGAACGCCAACGGCTCCAACGTCACGCTCACCAACAACACGACGTCCGGCGACTCGGTCATCAAGGCCTCCGGTCTTGAGTCCGCCTACCAGGGGCTGGCGGCGAAGCTCAACCTCGCCTACAACAAACCGGCGTCCGCGTCGTCGGTCTACGCCTCCTTCACGCCCGCCTCCAACGCCGTCGACAACAACGGCACGACCGGCTGGTCGCCGACCGGCAGCGACACCTCCGCCTGGTGGCAGGTCGACCTCGGACAGGCCTACCAGCTCGGACAGTTCTCCCTGACCACCCGCCAGGACCTCGACCAGTCCGAGACCCGCGGCAACTTCGAGATCCGGGCATCCAACGACCCGTCCTTCGCCACCTACACCGTCGTAGGACGCCAGACGAGCACCCTGCCGCTCGCCGCCACCCTCACCGGTGACATCGACGTCCGCCAGGCCTTCCGCTACATCCGCGTCGCCAAGACCGACGGCGCCTACTTCTACATCACGGACTTCAGCGTGCAGCAAGCCGGCGGAGCGCTCGAGGACTCCACCGGTACACCGAACACCAACCCCACGACCTTCTACACGATCAAGAACGTCAACAGCGGGCAGCTGATGGACGTGTACCAGGCCTCCACCGCCGACGGCGCGAGCGTCATCCAGTGGCCGAACAACAGCGGGACCAACCAGCAGTGGAACATCGTCCCGGTCAGCGGTCAGCTCTACAAGATCGTGAACAGGAACAGCGGCAAGGTCCTGGACTTCGGCTGGGCCAGCCACTGGAGGGGTACCGCGCTGCAGCAGAGCACCTACAACGGCAGCAACAACCAGCTGTGGTACTTCGAGCCGACCAGCGGTGGCTACCTGATCCGCAACTTCGAGAGCAGGCAGATCCTGGAGGTGAGCGGCGGCTCGACCGCGAACGGGGCCACCATCGATCAGTACATGCCCCTGAACCAGTCCAACCAGGCTTGGACGATCCAGTGACAGGGTGACCGACGCAGGACCGCAGACGGTGGGGCAGGGGGCGACGGCCTCCCTGCCCCACCGATCATTGGGATGCAGGCCGCCGAGACCTGCGAGGGCATGCCTGCCGCTCGGACCCGGTCCCGCCACGCGGTCCCCCTTCGGGCCTCTGACCTGGTCTTCCGTGCTCTCTGTAGACCCTGCGTCCTGGGGCGGGCATGTTACATACCCCACACGTCGAACTGACAGGGTTGTGCAAACTCTCCTTGGCCCGGAGCAGCCTCGTAGTAGAGGATCGGCTCTCATGGACCTGCTGAACACGCTGGTGGACAAGGGGCTTCGGCGCGAGCTGCCGACCCGCGAGGAAGCGCTCGCCGTGCTGGCGACCTCCGACGACGACGTGCTCGACGTGGTGGCCGCGGCCGGCAAGGTACGCCGGCAGTGGTTCGGCCGGCGCGTGAAACTCAACTACCTGGTCAACCTCAAGTCGGGACTGTGTCCGGAGGACTGCTCCTACTGCTCGCAGCGGCTGGGCTCCACCACCGGGATCCTGAAGTACACCTGGCTGAAACCCGACGAGGCCTCCAAGGCAGCCGCCGCGGGCCTGGCCGGGGGCGCCAAGCGGGTCTGCCTGGTGGCCAGCGGGCGCGGTCCGACCGACCGGGACGTGGACCGGGTCGCCGGCACCATCAAGGCGATCAAGGAGCAGAACGAGGGCGTCGAGGTGTGCGCCTGCCTCGGTCTGCTCTCCGACGGGCAGGCGGAGCGACTGCGCGAGGCGGGCGCGGACGCCTACAACCACAACCTCAACACGTCCGAGGGGACGTACGGGGACATCACGACCACGCACACGTACGCCGACCGGGTGGACACGGTCAACAAGGCGCACGCGGCGGGGCTGTCGGCCTGCTCGGGCCTGATCGCCGGCATGGGCGAGTCGGACGAGGACCTGGTCGACGTGGTCTTCTCGCTGCGCGAGCTGGACCCGGACTCCGTTCCGGTGAACTTCCTGATCCCGGTCGAGGGCACCCCGCTGGCCAAGGAGTGGAACCTCACCCCGCAGCGCTGCCTGCGCATCCTGGCGATGGTGCGGTTCGTCTGCCCCGACGTCGAGGTCCGGATCGCGGGCGGCCGCGAGGTGCACCTGCGCACCATGCAGCCGCTCGCGCTGCACCTGGCCAACTCGATCTTCCTCGGCGACTACCTGACCACCGAGGGCCAGGCGGGCAAGGCGGACCTGGAGATGATCGCGGACGCCGGGTTCGTGGTGGAGGGCGCGGACGAGGTGACGCTGCCTGAGCACCGGGCGGCGGGCGGTGTCTGCGGGTCGCACGCCGAGGGAGGGTGCGGGTCCGGTTGCGGGGCGCACGCCGACGCCGGGTGCGGCTCGCACGAAGGCGCGGGGTGCGGCTCGCACGAAGCTGTCGGCGCCGCGGCCGTCCCCGCCAACGAGCCGCGCACCGATCTGGTCGCCGTCCGCCGCCGGGGGGCCGGCACGGATCTCGCGCCCAATGCCTGACCCCGGCCTGAGCGTCCCCGAGCTGCTGGAGCTCGACCGCCGGCACGTGTGGCACCCGTACGGTCCGATGCCCGGCCGGGCCGAACCGCTCGTCGTGGAGTCGGCGAGCGGGGTCCGGCTGAGGCTGGCCGACGGCTCGGGCGAGCTGGTCGACGGCATGTCGTCGTGGTGGTCGGCGATCCACGGCTACAACCACCCGGTGCTCAACGAGGCGGCGCGCGGGCAGCTCGGCCGGATGAGCCATGTGATGTTCGGCGGGCTCACCCATGAGCCCGCCGTCCGCCTGGCCAAGCTCCTGGTCGACATCTCGCCCGCCGGCCTGGAGCACGTCTTCCTCGCCGACTCGGGGTCGGTGTCGGTCGAGGTCGCGGTGAAGATGTGCCTGCAGTACTGGCGCTCCCTCGGCCGGCCCGCCAAGCAGCGCCTGCTGACCTGGCGCGGAGGCTACCACGGCGACACCTGGCAGCCGATGTCCGTCTGCGACCCCGACGGCGGGATGCACGAACTCTGGTCCGGGGTGCTGCCCCGCCAGGTGTTCGCCGACGCGCCGCCGACCCAGTACGACGAGGCGTACGCCGACCACCTGCGGTCCATGGTCGAACGGCACGCGCACGAGCTGGCCGCGGTGATCGTGGAGCCGGTGGTGCAGGGGGCCGGCGGGATGCGCTTCCACTCCCCCGCCTACCTGCGGGTGCTGCGCGAGGCGTGCGACGTGCACGACGTGCTGCTGGTGTTCGACGAGATCGCCACCGGCCTCGGCCGTACCGGCGCGCTGTTCGCGGCGGACCACGCGGGGGTCACCCCGGACGTGATGTGCGTGGGAAAGGCGCTGACCGGCGGCTACCTGACGATGGCGGCGACCCTGTGCACGCCCGGGGTGGCCGAGGGCATCTCGCGGGGCGAGGTGCCGGTGCTGGCCCACGGCCCGACCTTCATGGGCAATCCGCTCGCCGCCTCCGTGGCCTGCGCCTCGCTCGGGCTGCTGCTGGGCCAGGACTGGCTCGCGGAGGTCAAGCGGATCGAGGCGGGGCTGTGGGAGGGGCTGGAACCCGCCCGGGAGCTCCCCGGGGTGCGGGACGTCCGGGTCCTCGGCGCCATCGGCGTCGTCCAACTCGACCACGACGTCGACATGAGGGCCGCCACGGCGGCCGCGGTGCGCGAGGGCGTGTGGCTGCGGCCCTTCCGTGACCTGGTGTACACGATGCCGCCGTACGTCACGGGTGACGCGGACGTGGCACGGATCGCGCGCGCGGTGTGCGCCGCAGCCCGGGAGGGATGAACTTGCCGATCCTGGTGATCACGGGGACGGGCACGGAGGTCGGCAAGACGGTCACCACGGCCGCGGTCGCCGCAGCCGCGCTCGCCGCGGGCCGCTCGGTGGCGGTACTGAAGGCCGCGCAGACGGGGGTGGGACCGGGCGAACGCGGGGACGCCGAGGAGGTCGCGCGGCTCGCCGGGGCCGTGACGGCGGCCGAAGTGGCACGGTTCCCCGAGCCGTTGGCGCCGGGCACGGCGGCCCGCAGGGCGGGCCTGGCCCCCGTGCGGCCTGCGGACGTGGCGGAGGCCGCCGCCAAGCTGGCGACCGAGCACGAGCTGGTGCTGGTCGAGGGCGCGGGCGGCCTGCTCGTCCGGTTCGACGCGACGGGCGGCACGCTGGCGGACGCGGCCCGGCTGCTGAACGCGCCGGTGCTGGTGGTGGCGTCGGCGGGGCTCGGCACCCTGAACACCACAGAGCTGACGGCCCGTGAACTGCGCTTGCGCGAGCTGGAGTTGCTGGGTGTGGTGATCGGCAGCTGGCCCGACTCCCCCGATCTGGCGTCGCGGTGCAATGTCGCCGACCTGCCGGAGGTGGCCGGGGCGCCGCTGCTGGGCGCGGTGCCCGCGGGGGCCGGGGCGCTGACGCCCACCGGCTTCCGCGCGGCGGCGCCGGGTTGGCTGTCGCCGCGGCTGGACGGGAGCTGGGACGCGGAGGCCTTCCGGGTACGGGAGGCGCCCTAGGGGTGCAGGCCGTTGGTCAGGTGCGGCTGCGTGGGGACTGGTCGCGCAGTTCCCCGCGCCCCTAAAAGAAGGGGGTCGGCGACGC
>NZ_JBFAXI010000076.1:0-40855 GCF_040680735.1 Streptomyces sp. NPDC051987
GCCTCCTGCGCCGCTGACCGCTGAGCAGGAGGAGGAGTACGCCGCTTTGGGATACACGCTCGACGAGGCCGCCGAGGTGATCGACAACCTCACGGCCCGCACGGCGTCCCGGCGGGCCCCGTGCCGGGTGATCGCCCGCCGCAGCAGGGCCGGGTCGAAGTCCGGGACAGCCTCGCCCTGCGCGTACCTGAGCATCTGCGCGGCGACGGTGCGCAGCTTGGTGTTGGTGTGCTGGGAGAGGTCCCGCAGCACCTGCCAGGCCTCCTCCGGAGGTATCCGCCCATAGGCGACGACGGCGCCGATGGCCTGGTCGATGACGGCGTGCGACGTGACGGCCTGGCGCAGTTGGGCGGTCTCGACCTGGAGCCGTTCGTGCTCCGCCGCCAGTTCGGTGGCCGACAGCAACCGCAACGGCTCGGTGCGGGAGATCGCGAAGAACGCCATGAAACGCCTCGTCAGGGGACGGGAACCGGGGTCAGCTCCACAGCTTCCCCCGGACCCCCTTCGTACGCGACCGGAAAGCGCTCCGCCGGCACGCGGCCGGGATCGCGCCCCAGGGGCTCTTGGCGGCGGCGGATCACGCCGGAGAAGCCGGGCCGGGCACGCCCCGTTGCGGCGTGCGTGCCCGGCCCTCGCTCATGTGCGTCGACGAGGCGCCGCTGCGTTCCTCCCGCGTGACCCGCCGGACATGCGTCAGCCGCGCCGCCCCGCGGGAGCGTTCCGGTCCTCCCCGGACACGGGTGTGACACCTCCGTCCCCGTGGTCCGCCGCCGGTTCCGTCCGGTCGGCATGGCCCGGCCACCAGGCCACGTGGCCGATCAGCGCCGTGAGGCTCGGGGTGAAGAACATCGCCATGACGAAGGCGGCCACCGCGATGCCGAAGGAGACCGCGAAACCCATCTCCGTGAGCAGCGAGTTGCCCGCCAGCATCATCGTGGCGAAGGTCGCCGCCAGGATGAAGCCCGCCGCGGCCACCGTCGGCCCGGCGTGCCGCAGCGCCATGCCGGCTGCCTCGCGCGGCTCCCGGCCCTCGCGGGCCTCCTCACGGAGCCGGGCGATCATGAGGATGTTGTAGTCCGTGCCGATGGCGACCACGAAGAGATACATGATCACCGGCAGCATGAACATCAGACCCGGTTTGTTCTGCGCCTCCTGGAAGATCCAGACCGTGGCGCCCAGGGTGGCGCCGAAGCCGAGACCCACCGAGGCGATCAGGTACCAGGGAGCGACCACGCTGCGCAGCAGCAGGCCCAGGATCACCATGATCAGCAGGGCGGCGACGGGGAACACCGTCCGGTAGTCGTGGTTGACCGCCGAGTCGATGTCCTTGTAGATCGAGGACATGCCGCCGACGAGCGCCTCGGTCCCCGAGGGGGCGTCGGCGTGCGCGACGTCCCGCACCCGGCCCACGGCGTCGATCGCCTTGTCCGTGGACGCCTCGTACTTGAGGGTGACGGTGAAGTCCGCGGTCGTACCCGCCTTGTTCACCTGGGTCATCCGGGCGGCGGCGACACCGTCCACGGCCCCGAGTTTCGCGGCGTACGCGTCGAAGGCGGACGTGTCCAGCGGCTTACCGTCGGTGCTGGAGAGGTAGACGTCGGTGGGCGCGGCGGCACCGGCGGAGTACGCCGTCTGCATCCGGTCCTGGACGACCATGGACTCCTTGGTCTTGGGCATCGAGCCCGACGCCAGGTCGAACGTGGCGTGGAAGCCCAGCGTCCCCAGCGACAGCACGACCAGCACGAGCCCGGAGACCGCCGCGGTCAGCCCCGGGCGGCGCTGCACCCCACGGCCCAGGGCCGCGAAACGGGCGTTGGTGGGCTCCTGCTGCCAGGACTTCGAGGGCCAGAACACCTTCGGGCCGATCAGCGAGACGACGGCCGGGATCAGCGTCAGCCCCGCGACCAGGGTGACCGAGACCGCGATGGCCAGCGCCGGGCCCATCTGCTTCAGGAAGCCCAGCGTGGACAGCACCAGCGCGAGGAAGGCGATGATGACCGCGCCGGCCGCGGAGGCGATGGCCTCGCCGACCCGGGCGACGGCGTTGACCATGGCCTCCTTGGGTTCGTCGCCCGCGCGCAGCCGTTCGCGGTACCGGAACATCAGGAACAGGAAGTAGTCGGTGCCCACGCCGAACAGCACGACGATCAGGATCGACGACACGGAACTGTTGGCCTGCAGGCCGAACAGCTTGGTGGCGTACGCGATGAGCCCGTTGGCGATCGCGGACACCACGCCGATCACGATCAGCGGCAGGAACGCGAGGATCGGCGCCCGGAAGATGATCAGCAGGGTGACCAGGATGATCACGAACGTGCCGATGCCGATCAGCGCCTCACCGCGCTTGGAGGAGTCCTGCTGGTCGAGGGCCTGGGCTGCCGAACCGCCCAGCCTGACCTCCAGGTTCGTGCCCCTGACCAGCTGCTTGACGTCGTCGCGCAGCACCTTGGCCGCGTCCGCCTGGACGGGCTGGCCGGCGTTCTTGCTGTCCATCTGCACCAGGGTCAGGTCGTACCTGCCGTCCTTCGACGGCTGGCCGGGGACGACCTTCTGGACCTGGTCGATGTGCTTGCCGCCGAGTTCGGTGGTGATCCGGGCGACGTCCTTCTTGTCCGAGGCGGTGAGCGTGCCGCCGTCGGTGCGTTGGTACAGCGCGATCGCGGACGGGGTGAACGCGCTGGGGAACGCCTTCTCCTGGAGGCCCGCCGCTTTGATGGACTCGTAACTCTTGGGCAGGAAGCTGCTCTCGTCGCTGTTGGAGGGCAGGCTCGGGGCGGTGGCGACGATCGCCACCGCCGCGATCAGCCATGCCACGATCGTCCAGACGGGATGTCGGACGACGGCACTGCCAATTCGTCGGAACATGCGGAAGGTCCTCCTGGGTAGGAAGATCACCGCAGCCCGGGGAGCGGACCCTGGCATCGGCGACCTCGCCGGCACGCGACCAACGCGCCGGGCGCATGGTTGTCTTGACGTCATATGTTAGGGAGCGGCCGTGAAGAGCGGTCCACCGGGTTTTTCGCGCCGCCGGCAGCGGCGCTTTCCGGCCGCGCCTCTCCCGCCGCCCACGCTCGGCACCGCCGTCTGTACGACGGCGGCCGCGTCGGCGACCATCGAAGCCGTGATCGCCGCACCGCCGCCGACCGGAGGGCCGAACCATGCCAGCGATCGGTCAGTGGCAGCTGCGCGCCGCGTTCGCCGTGCGGCTGTCGGAGATGTACGGGCGGGAGGTCCCGGCCTACACGACCCTGGTGGACGTCTCCCGCGCGGTGAACGAGGACGTCCTGCGCGCCCGTGGCGCCGACGCCGAACGACTCGGCTCGATCGGCAGGGTCACGGCCGAGCGGCACGGCGCCATCCGCGTCGGCACACCGCGTGAACTGCGGCAGGTCGCCCGGGTCTTCGGCGCCCTCGGCATGCACCCGGTCGGCTTCTACGACCTGCGGGAGGCCGCGGCCAGCGCCGTCCCCGTCGTCTCCACCGCCTTCCGGCCGGTAGACGCCGACGAACTCGCCCGCAACCCCTTCCGGGTGTTCACCTCCCTGCTCACCCCGGCCGACCCCCGCTTCTTCGACGCGGACCTGCGCGCCCGCCTGGAGACCTTCCTGGCCGCCCGCGAGCTCTTTCCCCCGGAGCTGCTCGCACTGGCCGACCGCGCCGCGGCCGACCGCGCACTGCCCGCCGAGGACGCCGAGCGGTTCCTCCAACTGGCCGTACAGGCCTTCGAACTGTCGACCGAGCCGGTGGACCTGGCCTGGTACCGGACCCTGGAGAAGGTCTCCGCCGTCGCCGCCGACATCGGCGGGGTGCGCAGCACCCACGTCAACCACCTCACCCCGCGCGTCCTGGACATCGACGAGCTGTACCGCCGGATGACCGCCCGGGGCATCGAGATGATCGACACCATCCAGGGTCCGCCGGCCTGGCGGGGCCCCGATGTCCTGCTGCGCCAGACCTCCTTCCGTGCCCTGGCCGAACCCCGCGCGATGCGCACCCAGGACGGCACCGTCGTCAGCGGCGCCCTGCGCGTACGCTTCGGCGAGGTGGAGGCCCGTGGCATCGCCCTCACCCAGGCGGGACGCGCGCTGTACGACGACCTTCTCGCCCGCGTCGACGAACAGGCGGCCGGACGGCGCGCGGCGGCGCGCGACGACATCGCGCGGGGCGTGTGGGAGCGGCACATGCCCGTCGATGAGGCGGAACTGGCCGCCCGGGAGCTGGCCTACTTCACCTACCGGATCGCCGACGACCGGCCGCGCGACGGCACCGAACCGCCCACCGGCATCGGCGAACTGGTACGGCGGGGCTGGGCGCGCGCCGAACCCGTGGTCTACGAGGACTTCCTGCCCCGGTCCGCCGCCGGCATCTTCCAGTCCAACCTCAGCGGCGCGGGCACCCGCGACAACGGCCGGCCGGGCACCGCCTACGACGCCGACTGGCTCTCCGGCGCCATCGGCCGCGAGGTCCTCGACCCCTTCGCCCTCTACGAACAGCAGCAGAACCGCTCGCTCGCCCGGGTCGCCCGAGCCCTGGGCCGCACCGACCCGGCCCGCTGACCCCTCACCCTCCCGGAGGACCGGCATGACCAGCACCGCGCTGCCCACCACGGACCAGCTGCGCGCCCGCGCCCGGACCAGCCTGCGGAACATCGGCGCACAGGTCACCGAGGGCGACGACCTCCCGGCCCGCACCCCCGTCACCGGCGAGCACCTCTTCGGCCTGCGGACGGCCACCGCCACCGACGTCGACGAAGCGCTCACGGCCGCCCGTGCCGCCTTCCTGACCTGGCGCACCACCCCGGCCCCGCGCCGCGGCGACCTGGTGCGCCGCCTCGGGGAGCTGCTGCGCGAGCACCGGAGCGACCTGGCCGACCTCGTCACCGTCGAGGCGGGCAAGATCCGCTCCGAGGCGCTCGGCGAGGTCCAGGAGATGATCGACATCTGCGACTTCGCGGTCGGCCTGTCCCGCCAGCTCTACGGCCGTACGATCGCCTCCGAACGCCCCGGACACCGCCTGGCCGAGACCTGGCACCCGCTCGGCGTGGTCGGCGTCGTCTCCGCCTTCAACTTCCCCGCCGCCGTCTGGTCCTGGAACACCGCCGTCGCCCTGGTCTGCGGCGACACCGTGGTCTGGAAGCCCTCGGAACTCACCCCGCTGACCTCCCTGGCCTGCCACCACCTGCTCACCCGGGCCGCCGAGGAGACCGGCGCCCCGCGCGACGTGCACCGCCTGCTGCTCGGTGACCGCGCGGTCGGCGAACGGCTCGTCGACGACCCCCGGGTGGCCCTGGTCAGCGCCACCGGCTCCACCCGCATGGGCCGCGAGGTCGGCCCGCGCGTCGCCGCCCGATTCGGCCGGAGCCTGCTGGAGCTCGGCGGCAACAACGCCGCGATCGTCGCCCCCTCCGCCGACCTCGACCTCGCCGTCCGGAGCATCGTCTTCGCCGCGGCCGGCACGGCCGGCCAGCGCTGCACCACCCTGCGCCGGCTCATCGTCCACCGCGACGTCGCCGACACCCTGACCGAGCGCCTGACCACCGTCTACGGCAGGCTGCCCGTCGGCGATCCGTTCGACGGCGCGACCCTGGTCGGACCGCTCATCACCACCGCCGCCCTGGACCGCATGCACCGGGCCCTGACCCGCGTCCAGGCAAAGGGCGGCAAGCTGCTGGCCGGCGGAAACCGGCGCCTGGCCGAGGCGGCACCCGCGGCCGCCTACACCGAGCCCGCCCTGGTCCGCGTCGACGCCCAGACCGACGTGGTACGGGAGGAGACCTTCGCACCGATCCTGTACGTCCTCGGCTACGACACCCTCGACGAGGCGATCGCGCTGCACAACGACGTCCCGCAGGGCCTGTCGTCCAGCATCTTCACCCGCGACCAGCGCGAGGCCGAGGTCTTCCTGTCCGCCGCCGGCTCCGACTGCGGCATCGCCAACGTCAACATCGGCACCTCCGGAGCGGAGATCGGGGGCGCCTTCGGCGGTGAGAAGGACACCGGCGGCGGCCGCGAGTCCGGCTCCGACGCCTGGAAGTCGTACATGCGCGCCGCCACCAACACGGTCAACTACTCCGGCGAACTCACCCTGGCCCAGGGCGTCAGCTTCCTCTGACCGGACCCGCACCCCGGGTTCACTGCGCGGGGGAGTCCTGGCCGCCTCCGGCCGCCTCGGCCGCTCCCGCGGGCAGCAGGAAGGCGGTCAGGGCGGCCGTGTCGTCCTGGAGCTGGTCGTGGCTGTAGTCCAGCAGGTCCTGGTGGAGCCTTTCCAGCAGTTCCGGGGGCGGCATGGGCCCCCACGACCGCAACCGCTCCAGCAGCGGGTAGAAGACGCCGGCCGGATCCCGTGTCTCCGTGACCCCGTCCGTGTACAGCAGCAGCTGGTCGCCGGGGCCGAACGGATAGGTGTCCACCCGGTAGGGGTCCCCGACCAGCATGCCGAGGTTCAGCGGCGGCCCCGGGTGCCCCTCGTCCAGTTCGCGCACCTCGCCGGGGCGGATGAGCAGCGGCGGCGGATGGCCGCAGTTGAGGATGCGGACGATCCTCTCGTCCTCGGGGATCTCGGCGAACACGGCCGTGACGAACCGCTCGCTGAGCTCGGTGCCGCCCAGCCAGTCGGCCCGTCGGGCCATGCTGATGTCCACCCGCTCCACCAGGGCGCGCAGGTCGGGTTCGTCGTGCGCCGCCTCGCGGAACGCGCCCAGCATCGCCGCCGCGGTCTCCACCGCGAGCAGCCCCTTGCCGCGCACGTCCCCGATGAGCAGCCGTACCCCGTACGCGGTGGGCACGGCCTCGAAGAGGTCGCCGCCGATGCGCGCCTCCGCCGCGGCGGACAGGTAGAAGCTCTCCAGCAGCAGGTTCCCGATCCGGTGCGGAACCGGTCTGAGCAGGACGCGTTGCGCGATCTCGGCCACGAACCGGACGTCGGCCAGGGTGCGTTCGCGGCGTACCCGGTGCGCGGCCAGGATCGCCCCGAGGGCCCCCACCAGTGCCGTACACGCGTAGGCGGCCACATAGTGCCGTTCCCACAGGAGGCCGACGAAGCGTCCCGCGCAGCAGTGGGTTCCGGCCAGCAGGAGTTCGAGACCGATGGCGAAGACGGTGGCGGCGGCGACGACGGCGGGCGGGTGCGCGAAGGCGGTCACCAGGGGCAGGGCGATCAGCGCGAAGCTCACCGGCCACTGCACCGGGGTGACCGGTTCGAGCAGCAGTACACCGGCCACGTACAGGACGGGCAGCCAGCGCATCCACGCGGGGGGCGCGGGCAGTGAAGGGTTGGGACCGACGTGCCTCACCCGGGACTCCTGGCCTACGCATCTGGACAAGACGCCCAGCCTTTCCGGCCACCTCCCGGCACGCCGGGGATTGCTCCACCCAGCGGCATGTTCCGGGCCATGGCAGCAGCATTCGAGCCAAGCGTCGAAACATTCGGGATTTTGGCGCCCCGATGAATGGATCTTGCTCTGGCGATAGCAGCTGTTGCCGATCTCTGATGTCGCGGAGACTTCTCTGAGCTGGAACAAAGGTGGGTGCCTCGGATCGAAGGTTTCGAAATAAGTACCGAAACTGTTGACAGGTGACATGGGCAGACCAACACTCCCCACCAGGCCACACCCGCACAGGTCACACGAGGAGGCATCCCATGAACCCGCTCGACCACGCCCTGAGCCGCAGGAGTGCCGGCGCCCTGCTTGTGGGCGCAGCCGCCGGGCTGGCCCTGCCCGGCACCGCCCGAGCCGCCACGGTCGTCACCACGAACCAGACCGGCACCAACAACGGCTACTACTACTCGTTCTGGACCGACTCACAGGGCACGGTCTCCATGACCCTCGGCTCCGGCGGCAACTACAGCACCAGCTGGCGGAACACCGGCAACTTCGTCGCCGGCAAGGGCTGGAGCACCGGCGCCCGCCGGAACGTCACCTACTCGGGCAGCTTCAGCCCCTCCGGCAACGGCTACCTGTCCCTCTACGGCTGGACCTCGAACCCGCTCGTCGAGTACTACATCGTCGACAACTGGGGCAACTACCGGCCCACCGGAACGTACAAGGGCAGCGTCACCAGCGACGGCGGCACCTACGACATCTACCTGACGACGCGGTACAACGCCCCGTCCGTCGAGGGCACCAAGACCTTCAACCAGTACTGGAGCGTCCGCCAGGCCAAGCGGACCGGCGGCACCATCACCACCGGCAACCACTTCGACGCCTGGGCGCGGGCCGGGATGTCCCTCGGCAGCTTCAGCTACTACCAGATCCTCGCGACCGAGGGCTACCAGAGCAGCGGCAGCTCGAACATCACGGTGGCGTGATGGGTGCCGCAGCGGAACGCTCGGCACGCCCCCTGGTCGCGGCCGCCGCCGCCGTCGCGCTGGCCACCGCGGGCACCCTGGCCGTGGGCGCCGCCCCGGCCCACGCCGCCGGCTGCGCCGGCTACGTCGGCCTCACCTTCGACGACGGGCCGTCCACCGCCCACACCCCGGGGCTGCTCAGCGCCCTCAGGGCCAACGGGCTGCGGGCCACCATGTTCAACGAGGGCCAGTACGCGGCCGCCTACCCGGCCCAGGTCAAGGCCCAGGTCAGCGCGGGCATGTGGGTCGGCGACCACAGCTACACCCACCCGCACCTGACCCAGGAGAGCCAGGCGCAGATCGACTCGGAGATCTCCCGCACCCAGGCGGCCATCGCCGCCGCCGGTGGCGGGACACCGGTCCTGTTCCGGCCGCCGTACGGCGAGACCAACGCAACCGTGCGGGCGGTCGAGGCCAAGTACGGGCTCACCGAGATCATCTGGGACGTGGACTCGCAGGACTGGAACGGCGCGAGCTCCGACGCCATCGTGCAGGCCGTCTCCCGGCTCGGCAACGGGCAGATCATCCTCATGCACGAGTGGCCGGCCAACACCCTGGCCGCCGTCCCGCGCATCGCCCAGACCCTCGCGGCCAAGGGGCTGTGCGCCGGGCGGATCTCCCCGCAGACCGGACGCGCGGTCGCACCCTGAGCAAGCAGCCGCACCGGGGCGCGGCGGCCCGTCAACCGCCGCGCCCCTCTCATGACTTCGGATGAACCTCGACCGTGCGGACGTCCCGCGTCGATAGGTTCGCCACCGTGGACTACTACGACCTGGGCGCTCACCGGCGGCGCGTGACGACGTCGTCTCCCGAGGCGCAGACCTGGTTCGACCGCGGACTGAACTGGACCTACGCCTTCCACCACGAGGAGGCCGTCCGCTGCTTCGAGGCGGCCGGCGCGGCCGACCCGGAGTGCGCCATGGCGGACTGGGGCGTCGCCTACGCCCTCGGCCCCAACTACAACAAACCCTGGGAGTCCTTCGACAGCGCGGACCTCACGCACACGGTGGCGCGGACCCACGCCGCCGTGGAACGCGCCCGCACCAAGGCCGCGCACGCCACCCCCGTGGAACGCGCCCTGATCGAGGCGCTGCGCGCCCGCTACCCGCAGGCCGCGGCCCCGGACGCGGCGGCCTGCTCGGTCTGGAACACCGCCTACTCCGACAGTCTGCGCACCGCCTACGACCTGGCGCCCGACGACCTCGACGTCGCGACCCTCTACGCGGACGCCCTCATGAACCTCACCCCGTGGCAGCTCTGGGACATCCGCAGCGGCCGGCCGGCCGAGGGCGCCCGTACCGAGGAGGCGAGGGCCGTGCTGGAGCGAGGCCTGGGGGCCGACGCCGGCAGACGGCACCCCGGGCTGCTGCACCTCTACATCCACCTGATGGAGATGTCGCCCACGCCCGAGACCGCCCTGCCGGTCGCCGACCTGCTGCGCGGCCTCGTGCCCGACGCCGGCCACCTCCAGCACATGCCCTCGCACCTGGAGGTCCTGTGCGGCGACTACCGGCGGGTCGTCTCCGACAACGCCGCCGCCGTCGCCGCCGACGAGAAGTACCTCGCCCGCGCCGGCGCGATGAACTTCTACACCCTCTACCGCTGCCACAACCTGCACTTCGGGATCTACGGCGCGATGTTCCTGGGCCGCCTCCAGGACGCCCTCGCCACCGCCGAACGGCTCGAAGCCGCCGTACCGGAGGAACTGCTGCGGGTGCAGAGCCCGCCGATGGCCGACTGGCTGGAGGGGTTCCTGGCCATGCGGGTGCACGTGCTGGTCCGCTTCGGCCGCTGGGAGGACATCCTGCGCCTGCCGCTGCCCGCCGACCCGCGGCTGTACTGCGTGACCACCGCGATGCTGCACTACGCGCGCGGAGTCGCCCACGCGGCCACGGGCCGGATCCGCCAGGCCGAGGCCGACCGGGCCCGGTTCCGGGACGCGGCCGCCGCCGTCCCGGCCACCCGCATGCTCTTCAACAACACCTGCGTCGACATCCTGGCCATCGCCTCCGCCATGCTCGACGGCGAACTCGCCTACCGCACAGGTGACTTCGACACGGCCTTCGCCGAGCTGCGGCGCTCCGTCGACCTGGACGACAACCTCCCGTACGACGAACCCTGGGGCTGGATGCAGCCCACCCGGCACGCCTTGGGCGCCCTGCTCCTCGAACGCGGGCGGATCGCCGAGGCCGAGGCGGTCTACCGCGCCGACCTCGGCCTCGACGACACCCTGCCCCGGCCGTTGCAGCACCCGGGGAACGTCTGGGCGCTGCACGGCCTCCACGAGTGCCTGCGGCGGCTCGGCCGGGAGGGCGAGGCGCGGATCGTGGGCCAGCAGCTGAAGCTGGCGGTCGCGGTCGCGGACGTGCCGATCACGGCGTCGTGCTTCTGCCGGGCGGAGTGCTGCGACGC
This sequence comes from Streptomyces sp. NPDC051987, assembly GCF_040680735.1. Lineage (NCBI taxonomy): Bacteria > Bacillati > Actinomycetota > Actinomycetes > Kitasatosporales > Streptomycetaceae > Streptomyces > Streptomyces sp. NPDC051987. The sequence goes on from NZ_JBFAXI010000076.1 coordinate 10,759, forward strand.
GCGTTGAGGGGCCGTCTGGGGCGCCGTGCGGCTGCGGCGCCGTCGGGGCTGGTCGCGCAGTAACCCGCCCTCCCTTCGGGGCGCTGTCCGTCTCAGCGTGCTCGTGCGATCAGGAGGGCGACGTCGTCGTGGTCGTCGGGGTGGCGCAGGCCGTGCAGGAGCAGATCGCAGGTTTCCTCCAGCGGCCGGTGGGGCTCGTCGAGGAAGCCGAGGAGGACGGCGAGGCGGTCGTCGATGGGGTGGCGGCGGGTCTCCACCAGACCGTCGGTGTACAGGACCAGCAGGTCACCCGTGTCGAGGCCGACGGTCGTGGTCTCGAAGGGGACACCGCCGACGCCGAGCGGGGCGGCCGTCGGCAGCTCCAGCAGGGCCGGCGGCCGGCCGGCCTGCACCAGCGCGGGCGGCATGTGGCCCGCGTTGGCGATGTCGCAGCGCCTGGTGTGCGGGTCGTACACCGCGTACAGGCAGGTGACGATGTAGTGCTCCAGCTCGCAGGTGATCCGGTCCAGGTGACGCAGCACGGCGTCCGGGGCCAGTTCGAGGTCCGCGTAGGCGCAGGTGGCGGTGCGCAGCCGGCCCATGGTGGCGGCGGCGTCGATGCCGTTGCCCATCACGTCCCCGACGACCAGCGCGGTCCGGTCCTGCGACAGCGGGATCACGTCGTACCAGTCGCCGCCCACCTCGCTCGTCGCCTGGGCCGGTTCGTAGCGCGAGGCCAGTTCGAGGCCGGTGTGCTCGGGCGGGTGGTCTGGCAGGAGGCTGCGCTGCAGCGTGAGGGCGGTGTTACGGACGCTCTGGAACCAGCGGGCGTTGTCGATCGCCACGGCCGCGCGGCCGGCCAGCTCGGTGGCGAGGACGACGTCGTCCTCGTCGAAGGGGAGCGGATTGCGGGTCCGCTTGAGGTCGAGGGCGCCGAGCACCTCGCCGTGCGCGATCAGCGGCACCACGAGATACGAGTGCACGCCCGCCTCCTCCAGCAGGGCACCGGCCTCCGGGTCGCGGGCGATGCGCGGCAGGTCGTGCCTGCCGACCCGCGCGACCAGCACCGGGCGGGCGGTGTGCACACAGAGCGTGACCAACCGGTCGCCGTCGTAGGAGGCGAGGTCGCCGGGCGTGTCGGCGGCTTGCAGGGCGACCGTCGGCTGGTCCGCCTTGAGCGCGAGGGCGCGGAACAGCTCCGGCCCGCTGTCCGGGCGGCGCGAGCGGCGCAGGGCCAGCGCGGCGTCCAGCACGTCCACCGCCACCACGTCGGCGAGCACCGGGGTGGCGATGTCGGCCAGCTCGTGCGCCGTGCGCTCCACCTCCAGCGAGGTGCCCACCCGGGCCGAGGCGTCGGCGATCAGGGCGAGGCGGCGCCTGGCCCGGTCGGCCTCGGCGGCCGCGCGATGCCGTTCCGTCACGTCGACGACCGAGGTGGCGGCGCCCAGGACCCGGCCACCGGGATCCTCCAGCCGGTAGAACGACAGCGACCAGGCGTGCTCGTGCTCCGGATCGGTCGGCGGGCGGCCGACATGGTACTGGTCGAGCAGGGGTGTGCCGGTGGTGAGCACCTGCCGCAGTGCCGATTCCACGGTGTCGATGTCGGGCAGCGGCAGGGTCTCCCGCAGATGGCGGCCGATGTGCTCCTCGGCGGGCACGCCGTCGATCCGCTCCAGCGCCCGGTTCACCAGGAGATAGCGCAGATCGGGGTCGAGCAGGGCGAGGCCGATCGGGGACTGGCTGATCAGGCGCTCGCACAGCGCCAGATCGGTCTCCAGCCGCTGGAGCAGGGTGCGGTCGGCCACGATGCCCAGGGCGTAGATGTCGCCGAGGTCGTCCAGCAGCCGCATGGTGCGGAACTCCATCAGCCTGCTGCTGCCGTCCTTGTGCCGGACCGGGAAGGCACCGGCCCAGCTGTGCCCGGTCTCCAGCACCTCCATGAAGACCTTCACCGCGGCCTTGAGGTGCTCCGGCTGGATGAGCAGCCGTGCCGCGTTCTTGCGGAGGGCCTCCTCGGACGTGTAGCCGAAGAGGTCCTCGGCCTGCGGGGTCCAGAACACGATCCGGCCCTGCGAGTCCAGCGCTATCGCGGCCACGCTCAGCACGTCCAGCAGACCCGTCGGACGCGGGGTGCCGTACCCGTCACCGCCGGTGCCGTCGGCGTCACCGGACCGCAGGGAACCTACAGCCATCCCTCAACCACCTCCACCGGCCGCCGGGCCGATGCCGGGGCCGCTGCCACAGCCCTTCCATGCTGCCCCCGGTCGGTGGCTCGCCCCAACTCCGGAGCACCCGGTGCCGGGCCGTGCGCATCTGGCGGACAAGCAGGAACATAGGGGTACGTACAGGATGTGGCCAATGGATTCTCCGCGAGAAGACTTCGACGTGCCGACCAGCGTGGGGCCGCGCGATTCCCTGGACGCCTCCAGCGACGCCGCGGCGGTGCTGTCGGCCGAGGGCGACGTGATCGGCTGGACACGTGGCGCCGAGGCCCTGCTGGGCCGTCCGGCCGCCACCGTGCTGGGGCGCCCCGCGGCCCGGCTCCTCGCCACGCGCGTCGACCCGGCCCGTGCCGCCGGGGTCGCCGAGCGCTGCCGCTCCGGCATGGGATGGAGCGGCCGGGTGTCGGTACTGCACCAGGACGGCCGCAGCGTCGTCGTGGACCTGCGGGTCTCCGCGTCCTTCCGGGTCGGTGGCGCGGAGTCCTTCCTGGTCTCGGCGCGGGAGCAGCGACCGGAGTGGACGGTGGGACAGTCCGTGCTCGACGGGTTCCTCACCCGGTCGCCGATCGGCATGGCCGTGATGGACCTGGAGCTGCGGTACGTCTGGGTGAACGACACCCTGGAACAGTTGGGCGGGGTCCCCCGCGAGCAGCGCCTGGGCCGCCGGCTGAGCGAGCTGCTGCCCGGTCTGCAGGGGGGCACCATGGAGAGCCTGATGCGCAAGGTGCTGGCGACCCGGGAGCCGGTCACCGAATACGAGTACCTCGGCTGGAGCTGGTCCGATCCCCACCGCCAGCGCGCCTACTCGACGTCGTTCTTCCCCCTCGTCGGGCCCGACAACGCCGTGACCGGCGTCTGCTACATGGTCTCCGACGTGACCGAACGCTGGAACGCCCGGCAGCTGCTGTCGATGGTCAACGAGGCCGGCACCCGCATCGGGACCACGCTCGACGTGCTCCGCACCGCCCAGGAGCTCGCCGATTTCGCCGTCCCCCGCTTCGCCGACTTCGTCTTCGTCGACCTGCTGGAGCCCGTCCTCAGCACCGACGGACACGGCGCCTGGCTGACCGACGCCGGCCCGGCGCCCGCCCGGCCGGTGATGCGGCGCGCCGCGCTGAAGTCCGTCCGCGAGGGGAGCCCCGAGGCCGTGGCGCGGATCGGCGACCAGGTCGACTTCCTGCCCCCGCCGCACGGCGTCGACCTGCTCGTGCACGGTGAGCCGATCCTCATCCCCGAACTCGACCCGCAGGACCGCCTGTGGATCACCCACCAGCCCGCGCGGACCGCCCGGATCCGCGAGTTCGGCCTGCACACGCTGATCTCGGTCCCGATGCGGGCCCGCAACACGGTCCTGGGCCTGACCACGTTCGCCCGCTCGATCAACCCGCTCTCCTTCGGGCCCGACGACGTCCTGCTCGCCCAGGAACTGGTGGCCCGCGCCGCCGTCTGCGTCGACAACGCCCGCCGTTACACCAGGGAGCACACGGCGGCCGTCACTCTCCAACGCAGCCTGCTGCCCCAGGCGCTGACCGGGGGCACGGCCCTCGACGTGGCCTCGACCTACCTGCCGGCGGACGCGACGGACGGCGTCGGCGGCGACTGGTTCGACGTGATCCCGCTCTCCGGAGCCCGGGTCGCCCTGGTCGTCGGCGACGTGGTCGGCCATGGCCTGGCCGCCGCGGCGAGCATGGGCAGGCTGCGCACCGCAGTCCAGACCCTCGCCGACATGGACATGCCCCCCGACGAACTCCTGGCCCATCTCGACGATCTCGTGCTGCGGCTGGGGGAGGAGAAGAGCGCGGGCGCGGCGGGGGAGGGCGGCTCGGACACCTTCGTCGGGGCGACCTGCCTGTACGCCGTCTACGACCCGGTGACGCGGCGGTGCGCCATGGCGCGGGCCGGACATCCACCACCGGTCGTCGTGCCGCCCGACGGGCACGTCCACTTTCCCGAGATCCCCGCCGGACCACCGCTCGGACTCGGCGGCATGGCTTTCGAGGCCATCGAGATCGAGCTCGCCGAGGGCAGTCTGTTCGGTCTGTACACCGACGGTCTCATCGAAGGCCGCGACCAGGACGTCGAGTGGGGCATGGCCCGTCTGCGCGCCGCCCTGGCCGGCCCCCGTGCCGACCTCGACACGCTGTGCACGACGGCCGTGCAGCAACTCGTCCCCGTTCCGCAGCCCGACGACATCGCCCTGCTGCTGGCCCGCACCCACGCCCTGGGTGCCGATCACGTCGTCTCCTGGGACGTGCCGGTCGCCCCGGCCGCCGTCGCCGACGTCCGGGCCGAGGCGGTCCGCCAGGTGGCCGCGTGGGGCTACCACGAGCTGGTGACGACCACCGAACTCATCGTCAGCGAACTGGTCACCAACGCCATCCGCTATGCCGAACCGCCCATCCGGCTCCGGTTGTTGCGCGACTCCCGGCTGACCGTCGAGGTCGCCGACGGCAGCAGCACCGCGCCCCGGCTGCGGCATGCCCGCAGCACCGACGAGGGCGGCCGTGGTCTGTTCCTGGTGGCCCAGCTCGCCCAACGCTGGGGCGCCCGCTACACCGGCGAGGGCAAGATCATCTGGGCCGAGCAGGAGATCACCGGAGGGTGACCGGCCCGTCCGGGCCCCCGCCCCCTGTCGAATTCGCACGTATGGCCGTACGCTGTCAATTCATAGGCATTCGGCAGCAATTGGGGGAGCCGCCATGTCCGGGGACGCGTACGGGCCGTACCAGGAGCCGCCGAACCAGGAACCGCCCGGCCACGGCGTCCCGTCGGGTGGCGTCCCGTCTGGTGGCGTCCCCTCTGACAGCGTGCCGCGTGAGGGCGCTCAAGGCCGAGGTCTGCCGAACCAAGGCTTCCCGGGCCCAGGTCTGCCGAACCAGGGTATCCCGGGCTCCGGTCTGCCGAACCAGGGCTTCTCTGCCCCCGGTTTCCCGAACCAAGGCTTCCAGGGCCCCGGTTTCCCGGGGCCGGGTCCCTTCGTGCCGCCCATGCCGTCGAGTCCGCCGCCCGCCCCGCCGGACCCGCTGCGTGCCACCGCCGTAGCCCTGCTCAACCTGAGCGGCCTCGGCCTCGGCTACCTCCTCCTGCGAAGATGGCTCCCGACGGCCGCGTGTCTGGCGGCCACCGCCGTCCTGCTGCTCGTCGCCCTGCCCGCGGACGCCGACGGCGTCCCCGGAGCCGCGCTCGTCCTGTACGCCCTGTTCCTCCTGCTGGCCGCCGTCCACGGCTGGTTCGCCGGCCTGCGCGGCCGCCTGGCGTGGCCGGGCCGGCGCCCCGTCGCGCTCGTGCTGGGCATCGTCCTGCTCGCCGTCCCGGTCGGTGGCGCCCTCTGGTACGACAGCGCGCAGCAGGAAGCCGTCCAACGCGCTCTCCTCGCCCGGCTCGACCGCGCCGACCGCGAGGTCAGCGCGGCCGGCCGGGAGGACTTCGCCACCGCCAAGTCCCGCTACCAGGACGCCCTGGCGGTCTACCGCGACCTCGCCGTCCACCACTCCGGCTCACGCGCCGCCGCCCAGGTACCCGACCGCCTGCAGACCTACTACACGACGGTCGCTGCGCCCTACAGCCACCGCGACTACTGCGCCGCCGTGGAACCCCTCGCATACCTGCGGACCGTGCCCGACTCCATGCCGAAGGACCAGCTCGGCTCGCTCGCCCACTGGCCCGACGACCGGCTGGCCACCTCGCTGTACGAGTGCGGGGCGGACGGCCTCGCCACCGACGACACCGGCTGGGTCACCCGGTTCGGCGACCTGCTGAGCACCTTCCCCGACTCGGACCAGGCCGCCAAGGTGGCACCCGCCGTGGACGCGGCCGAGAAGAAGGCCGCCAAGGCCGTCTCCGGCAACGACCCCTGCGCCGCCGTCCAGCGCCTGCAGACGCTGGACACCCAGATCACCCAGCTGTCGAACGGTGCGGGCGGCCAGTCCGGCGCCCTGACCGCGGTCGCGAACCGGGCCGGCCGCAGCGGTGACTCGGGCGAGTACGAGTGCGGCGTCAAGCAGTACAAGGACGGCGACTTCACGCAGGCGCAGCAGACCATGCAGCAGTTCGTCACCGACAACCCGCACCACAGGAACGCCGACCGGGCCCGGAAGATAGCCATCGGCGCCGAAGTCGCCCAGACCCTCCCGGCCGCGGGCAAGAAGCTGCCCACCACCGGCTCCGGCGGCGGCATCTCCGTGACCGTCAAGAACGACAGCCCCGACGACATCACCGTCCTCTACACCGGCCCGGTCACCGGCAGCTTCACCCTGAAGGCGTGCGGCAGTTGCAAGGCGTACTCGTTCGCCAGCTCCCTGCTCAGCGGCTGGCAGCCGTGCAGCGACAGCGGCAAGAACTACCCGCAGCGCACCATCAGCCTGCCGCCCGGCACCACGTACTTCGTGCACAAGCCGAAGAACGACACCACCGCCACCCCGGGCTCCGACACCGCCAAGCTGCGCTACGGCTACGTCTACACGGAATGCGCGTACACGACACAGGCGCTGGGGTCCGGTTACTGAGCGGGGCGGGAGGCTGTCGGCGGGGCCAACTAAGCTCCCGCCCATGAACGACGAGGGCAGCAACGACCCCGCCAGACGGGTGGTCGACGGGCGGTTCGAACTGGTGGCCCGGCTCGGTGGCGGCGGCATGGGCATGGTGTGGCGGGCCACCGACCTGGTGCTGCGGCGCAGCGTGGCCGTGAAGGAGGTGCGGCCGGCCGACCCCGGGCTCGCCGAGTACGACCCGGAAGCCGCCCGGCTGCTGCGCGAACGGGTGCTGCGCGAGGCCCGCGCCCTGGCCCGGGTCGACCACCCGAATGTGGTGACGATCCATCACATCGTCGACGGCGGGCCCGGAACGTACCCGTGGATCGTCATGGAACTCGTGACCGGCGGCTCGCTCGCCGACCGCCTCGCGGCGGGACCGATGAACCCGGTCGAGGCCGCGCGGACCGGCCGCGAGGTGCTGGCCGCACTGCGTGCCGCCCACGACGCGGGCATCGAGCACCGCGACGTGAAACCGGCCAACGTCCTGCTGCGTCCCGACGGCCGCCCTGTGCTCACCGACTTCGGCATCGCCGCCGTCCGCGAGGCCACCGCCCTCACCGCCACCGGCTCGGTCATCGGCACCCCCGACTACATGGCGCCGGAGCGCGTCTCCGGCAAGGACGGCGGCCCTGCCGCGGACCTGTGGTCGCTCGCGATGATGCTGTACGTCGCGGTCGAGGGCCACCATCCGCTGCGCCGCGGCACCACCCTCGCCACGCTCGCCGCGGTCCTCGCCGAGGACGTTCCCCCGCCGGTCCAGGCCGGGCCGCTGACGGAGGTCCTCACCCGCGTCCTCGTCCGCGACCCGGCGGCCCGCCCGGACGCCGCCGCACTGGACCGGATGCTGGCCCTCGCCGCCCGGCAGACCGAAACCCCCACGTCCTACCCGCTGCAACCCCCGCCCACGCCACCACGCGACGCACCGGACCCCGCGCCCACCGACGCACGGGACGCCGCGCCCGCCGACGCACGGGACGCCGCGCCCGCCGACGTCCGGGACACGGCACCGCCGGACACGGCGCCCACGTCCCTCGGGTCCGTTCCGCGCCGCCGCCGTACGCTGCTCCTCCTGCCCGCGGCCGCGGTGGCCGTCGCCGGCGTGCTCGCGTGGAACCTGCTGCCCGGCACGGACGACCACACCTCCGGCTCCGGCTCCACGCACTCCGGCACCACGCACACCGCGGCATCGCGCTCGCCCGGGAGCACCTCCTCACCCACCGCCGCCCGGCAGACCGCCACCAAGGACCTGCTGACCCCTCAGGGCATCCGCACCGCCGTCGCGGCCTTCGAGAAGCAGACCGGCCGGGACCGCTTCGGCAAGCTGGCGGTGTACCCGGACTACGTCCTCGCCTGGCTGATGGTGCCGGGCAGCGACACCGCCTACGACACGTACACCTACCGCGCCGGGCAGGGAGTGCGAAAGGACATCATCTCGGGCACCCTGCCTGATTTCGGGACCCCCGTCCGCCTCGACGGCTTCGACTGGGACAAGGTCCCCTCGCTGCTGACCCAGGCCCAGAAGCAGCTCAAGGTCACAGACCCGACCAGCCGCTACCTGGTCCTGGACCTCCCGGGCAACCCCTTCGGCGACCCCACCGGCATGTCCGTCTACCTCAGCAACAAGTACAGCCAGAGCGGATACCTCCAGACGGACAAGAAGGGCAAGATCGTCAAGGTGATGCCGTTCGACGGCTGAGACCCGGTCGCCAGCTCCCTGCTTGCGCCGGACGCCGAACCACACCCCGGTACGCCGGCAGACTTCAGCCGGTCGCGTTGAGGTCCTGGGAACTCCGCCACGGCCTGGCGAAGGACGCGGATGGACATTGATCGGTCAGTTCCAGCAGGTGTCGGCGGGCGACTTCGTGGTGTCCCTGCTCGCGGAGCCGGACAGCTGGCCTCGGCCTCGCCTCGTTCCGTTCGGATGTGCCTCCGGTTCCCCCACGGGAGCGCCACAGGCCGCTCCGGGGAATCCAGGCGGTACCCACCCCGCTGTGGGACCGGCTTAGTGTGACGGCCTCATGGGGCGCCGATCTGTCGGCTCCGGGCGTGGCCAAAGGCCGGGTAGCTTGTGAAAGGGTGGAACGTTCATGATTTCTACCGTCCCTCTCCTTGAGGGGATCGATCCTTACGGGATCCAAGTGCTGCGGGAGCCTGCGAGCACCTACGGGCACATACGAGAGGCAGGGCCCGTGGTCTACTCTCGTGAACGAGAGGTCTGGCTCGTAGGCCGCTATGACTCGGCATGCCGTGTGCTGCGCGATCACCGGCAGTTCCGCTCCGGGCTCGGTGCGGGCTACACCCGGGTGCCGGAGCACGGGAACAACTACCCTCTGGTCGACAGTGATCCGCCCCGTCACACCCGCGTGCGGCGTTCTGTGCAGTCGGAGTTCGGGCGTGAAGCGATGGAACGGCTTCGTCCCGTGGTCCGTGCGACCGCCGTCGGACTGGTGGAGGCCGCTGTTGCGGCCGGGCAGTTCGACGCCGTCTCCTTCTTCGCCTCGCCGCTGCCCGATCTGTCCACCCGACTGCTCACCGGTATCGAGCCGCCCGATTCCCTCCGCATGCGAGTCTGGGCCAACGCGGTGGGCCAACTCCACGGCCCCGACCTCGACCCCCTTGAGAGGAACCTGGTTTCTCAGGCGTTCGACTGGCTGTTGGACGAGGGCGTCCCGGCACTGCCGAAGCACTGCATGGGGCGACGTGTCATGGAGGACGGCGGGACGAACGGAGCCCTGGCGGAATCCGAGCGGCTGACGACGCTCTTCTCGCTCTGGTTGGCCGGCGTCGATTCGTCGAGCGGCCTCATCGGCAACGCCGTGAATGCCTTCGCCGAGTTTCCCGAGGAGTGGGACGCTGTGGTCGCCGACCCCGGCCTGATCCCGAACGCAGTGGAAGAAGTGCTGCGCTGGGACTCGCCGTTGCGCTCGGTCTACCGCCGTACGACCGCCGACGTGGACATCGATGGGGTGGTCGTCCCCGCCGACGCGGACGTGTGCGTGCTCATACCCCCCGCCAACCGGGACCCGCGCAGGTTCACGGATCCGGACCGCCTGGACATCAGGCGCGTCGACGCCAGAGCCCATCTGGCCCTCGGCACGTCGATCCATCTGTGTGTCGGTGCTCCCCTGGCCAGGATGGAAGCGATCGAGCTTCTGACTGCTCTGGCCCGCAGGGTCCGGCGCATCGAGCGGACCGCGCCTGCAGTGCGCGCGGCCAGCCAGACGATGAGCAAGTTCGAGTCGTTGCCGGTGCGGCTCGTCACCCGCTGACGCCGTGGCATCACACGTTCCGGCAGGCCCTGGCCTTGAACTCCGCCATGGAGACGGTGAGTGCGGACTCGTCGCCGTTGTCCGAGACGCTGTCGTAGCGGACCTGTCCGGGGGCGAGCCGGTTCCGGTCGGCCTGGGTGAAGGAGACGCTGCTCGATGACCACGAGTTGTCCTTGGTCCAGCCGTAGAACACGTAGGTGGTCCTGGCGGTGAGCGGTGCGGGAGACCTGGTCGTGGTCCAGTCGGCAGCGGGAGAGTCGAGGGTCCAGGTGGCGAGTCCCGTCGTGAGGGGACGGTCGGCGGTCCAGGAACCGACCGTCACCGTCTTGTCGACGTCGGCGTCGTCCACGGAGAGCGTCGCGCCCTCGATCTGATGCGCACACACCAACATGACACCGAGCACATGGCCGTCGGCGGTCACGGATATACCGGCCACGGCACTGACGGGGACCGTGCACCCCGAGGCCGCGGCGAGGGCCGCGCCGACCACGACGGCACCGGCGAGGCGCCGGAGCGGCGGTCGTGAAGTGCTCCACCACATGATCAGCCCCCTGCCCGGCGCGCGTACGGCCACGGTTGGTCGTCGGACGCCCACGGGCTCTTGTCGGAACTGCTGCGCAAGCGTTGCTGGACGTCGCACGAGCATCTCGGTGGGATGCCGACGCGGTCCGTTCCTCGGCGTCGTCCGCACCCACCGTACCCGGCCACCTTGCCCGGCCACCGGGCCGAGTCCCGCAGGCCAGGGCCGTCGGCTGAGCCACGGCACGAAGCGGTCGGCCACCGTACGGCGGCCGACCGCTCAGCCCGCAACCCCTGGCAACGCCCGTCAGCGCGCCAGCAGTTCCAGCGTGTCGATCACGCGGTTCGAGAAGCCCCACTCGTTGTCGTACCAGGCGACCACCTTGATGTGGCGGCCGTCGACGCGGGTGAGGGCCGAGTCGAAGATCGACGAAGCCGGGTTGCCCGTGATGTCCGACGACACCAGCGGGTCGTCCGAGTATTCGAGGACGCCTGCGAGCGGCCCCTCGGCCGCCGCGCGGTACGCGGCCAGCACCTCGTCACGCGTCACGTCACGCGACACGGTGGTGTTCAGCTCGACGATCGAGCCCACCGGCACCGGAACCCGGATCGAGTCGCCCGACAGCTTGCCGTCGAGGTTCGGCAGCACCAGACCGATCGCCTTGGCGGCGCCGGTCGTGGTCGGCACGATGTTGACACCGGCGGCTCGGGCGCGCCGGGGGTCGCGGTGCGGACCGTCCTGGAGGTTCTGCTCCTGGGTGTACGCGTGCACGGTCGTCATGAACCCGTGCTCGATACCCGCGAGTTCGTCCAGCACCGCGGCCAATGGGGCGAGCGCGTTGGTCGTGCACGAGGCGTTGGAGACGATCGTGTGCAGCTCCGCGTCGTAGGCGTCGGTGTTCACGCCGTACGCCAGCGTCACGTCGGCACCGTCCGACGGCGCGCTGACCAGCACCTTCCGCGCGCCCGCGTCGAGGTGGGCGCGGGCGGCCTTCGCCGAGGTGAAGCGGCCCGTGGATTCCAGCACGATGTCCACGCCGAGGTCGGCCCACGGCAGTCGCGCCGGCTCGCGCTCCGCGAGGACCTTGATACGGCGGCCGTCGACGACGAGGACGTCCCCGTCGACGCTCACCGGGCGGCCGAGGCGGCCGGCCGTGGAGTCGAAGGCGAGCAGCCGCGCGAGGGCGGTCGGCTCCGTGAGGTCGTTCACGGCGACGATCTCCAGGCTGCTGTCCCGCTCCAGCAGGGCGCGGAGCACGTTCCGCCCGATGCGGCCGAATCCGTTGACGGCGATACGAGTCATAAGTGGTGTCCCTTCGCTACGCCACCAGGTTCCCGGTCCGCGCCCGGCCGGGACAGAGGCGAGATCGCCATGGTTCAAAAGGATCCCGCCATCCCGCCGTGCGGCCACAGCGCCAGTCCTCGCCGCGATCCGGCCCGCCCCCGCCCCCGCCCCCGCCCCGCCCGTCCCCGTCCCCGTCCCGCCGTCCTGCCCTCCGGGTGGCCGCCCCCGTCGCCCCCCGCAGCCCTATTCCCCCTTGGTGAAGGTCCGCCGATAGTCGCTCGGTGTCGTGCCGAGAATGCGCTGGAAGTGCAGCCGCAGGTTCGCCCCGGTGCCGAGGCCGACGTCGTCGGCGATCTGCTCGACGCTGCGCTCGGAGCGTTCGAGCAGCTCCCTGGCCACGTCGATGCGGGCCCGCATCACCCATTGCATCGGGGTGTACCCGGTGTCCTCCGCGAACCGTCGCGAGAACGTGCGCGCCGACACCCCCGCATGCCGGGCCAGCGAGTCCAGGGTGAGCGGTTCGCCGAGCCGGTGCAGCGCCCACTCGCGGGTCGCGGCGAACCGCTCGCCGAGCGGCTCGGGCACGCTGCGCGGCACGTACTGCGCCTGGCCGCCGCTGCGGTAGGGGGCCGCCACCAGCCGCCGGGCCGCGTGGTTGGACGCGGCCACCCCGAGGTCACCGCGCAGGATGTGCAGGCACAGGTCGATCCCCGAGGCCGCGCCGGCCGACGTCAGCACGCTGCCCTCGTCGACGAAGAGCACGTTCTCGTCGACCTTGACGAGGGGATGCCTCTCGGCGAGGGCCCGCGTGTAGTGCCAGTGCGTGGTGGCGCGCCTGCCGTCGAGCAGACCGGTCGCGGCCAGGGCGAAGGCCCCGGTGGAGATGGCGGCGAGCCGCGCTCCCCGCCGGTGCGCGCCGAGCAGCGCGTCGACGACCGCCCGCGGGGGGTCGTCCCGGTCCGGGAACCGGTACCCCGGGACGAACACGATCTCCGCCCACTCCAGCGCGTCCAGGCCGTCGGCGACGTGGTACGACAGCCCGTCGCCGCCGGTGACCAGACCGGGCGCCGCGCCGCACACCCGCACCTCGTACGGCATGCTCGCCCGGGTCGTGAAGACCTGCGCCGGGATGCCGACGTCGAGGGGTTTCGCCCCCTCCAGCACGAGGACGGCGACGCGATGCAGACGGGCGGCAGGCACACCGAACAGGGTACGAGGAACCGGCCCGCGCCCGGCGGGTCCGCCCGCCCGGCCGCGCGGGGATCAGAGCTCCTCCTCCATGCGGATCGCCTTGCGCAGCTCCCCGGCCGACTCCCGTGGGCGCTCGCCCTCCCGCTGGTCGAGCAGCGCCGCGGCGATGCTGTCGAGCTTGCGCTGGATGGCGTGCTCCGCCCGCCGCTCGGAGTTCTTCAGCAGGGCGATGAGCAGCAGGTTCACCGAGGTCATGAGATCGCCGACGAGCAGCTGCCAGGTCAGGCCGAGGCCCGAGAGGTGCACGGCGACGAACGCGGCGACCAGGGCCACGCAGAAGCACATGAACAGCAGGGAGCTGGTGACGTTCGAGGCCGCCTCGGCCAGCCGCTCGAACCAGCCCCGCCCGTCACGGGAGCGCTCGGCAGGGTGCGTCATGGACACAGGGCGACTCCCACGTCCGCGCGGTGCCCTTCACCGCGTCCCGCCCCGGGTACCCCGCACCGGCCCCCTCATCCGCCGGGGGAGCGCCGTCATGGCGTGCGCGGCGGGGCGGTGCTGTCCCTGATCACCAGGCGGGCCGGGACGAGGTCGGTGCCGGGGCGGGCGTCGTCGCCGGTGCGCAGCTGGCGCAGCACGTCCTCCACGCAGCGGCGGCCGACCTCGGCGAAGTCCTGGTGGACCGTGGTGAGGGGCGGGATGAAGAAGGCCGCGTCCGGGGTGTCGTCGAAGCCGACCACGCTGACGTCGGCCGGGACGGACCGGCCCCGTTCGTGGAAGGCGCGCAGCAGCCCCAGGGCCATCTGGTCGTTGGCCGCGAACACGGCGGTGCAGTCCGGCTCCTCGGCGAGCGCGAGCCCGGCCGCGTAACCGGACTCGGCCGACCAGTCGCCGCGGAAGGGAGCGGGAACCGGGCGCCCCGCCTCCGCCAGGACCGTCCGCCAGGCCTGGGCGCGGCGCTGGGCCGCGTACGAGGACTCGGGACCGGCCACGTGCCACACCGTCCGGTGGCCCAGTTCCAGCAGGTGCCGTACGGCCCCGCGGGCGCCGTCGGCCTGGTCGGTGTCGACCACGCCGTAGCGGTCCCCGGCGTCGGAGTCCACGACCACCACATGGACGCCGGGCGGCAGTTGCACGGTGGCGGTGTCCAGCAGATGGATCTCCATGATGACGATGACGGCGTCCACCGCCAGTTCGCCCATCCGCGTGAAGGCGCCCAGTACGTTGTCCTGGGTGGCCACGTCGATGGGGATGAGCGTGATCGCGTAGCCCTCGGCGGCGGCGTGTGTGGCGATCGCCTCCACGGTGCGGCTGCTGCCCGTGGAGGACAGACTGAACAGGATCACCCCGATCGTGTTGAACCTGCCGTAACGCAGCGCGCGGGCGGCGCTGTTGGGCCGGTAGCCGAGTTCGCGCATCGCGGCCAGCACCTGTTCCCGGGTGGATCGGACCACCCCGGGATGCCCGTTGGAGACCCGCGAGACCGTCTGCGAGGAGACACCGGCGAGTTCGGCGACGTCCGCCATGGAGACCCGCTGCTTGCGGCGCCCGCCGGGCACCCCGGAACCACCTCGACCCGCACCGCCCGCGGCCGGTGGGGCCGGCCGCTCGGGCTCGTTCAGGACCATCGCCCCACCCCTCAAATCTCCTTCATGCGCGGGAAGTCGGGACCGGGAATCTTGACGGCCGCAGAAGCGGGTGCCACGATTCCGACGCTTTCGAGTTTACGTAAACATCGCCGTGTGACCAGCCCCGACGGAGATCCCGTCGGAAGGCCGCGCAGTGGATGTTCACGTAAACACGTCCGCCTGATGTTTACGTGAACACGTTGCCGGGTCCCGATCCCCCCTCGCGCCGAGCCGCCGTCTTCCGAAAGGGAACGTTGATGCGCAAGACCCCCGCCAGAACCCGTGTCACCCCCCGCACCCGCGCCGCCCTCGCGGCGGTCGCGATCGCCGCGATCGGCGCCACCACCCTCACCGGCAGCCCCGCCGCCGCCTCCGCCTCCGCCGCCGCGCCGGGCCACGGCACCAGCCAGTTCAGAGGCGTCAACTGGGCCGACCCGCGCGACAACTTCGCCGACGACTACCTGCAGCTCTCCGGCCTGTCGACCTCGGACGACTACGCGCAGACGTACGCCAGGTCGAGCCGGATCATCTCGGCCTTCCGCGCCAACCTCGGCGCCAACACCGTGCGGTTGCCCATCAACCCCTACACGGTCAACGGCGCCTACTGGAAGTCGTACCGCGCGGTCATCGACGCGGCTTCCGACCGCGGATTCAAGGTGATCGTGTCCTACTGGGAGGGCACGGGCGACAAGCGGGACGGCCTCATCGACGACGAGGCCACCTTCTGGCCCATGTGGGACACCGTGGTGAAGGCCTACCGGCACGACCCGCGCGTGTACTTCGAGCCGATGAACGAGCCGCACGGCTACACCGACGCCCAGTGGGCCGACATCGCCGCGAAGTGGCTCGCCACCTACCCGTCCGTCCCGCGCGACCGCGTCTTCGTCAGCGGCGCCGGCTACAACGACCACGTCACCAGCGTCTGCGCGGACCCGCGGCTGAAGGGCACCTACCTCTCCCTGCACCACTACGGCTTCTGGAAGAGCTACGCCACCTACGACCAGTGGGTGGCCGACCTGAAGGAGCGGCTCGGCGACTGCGCCGACCGCACGGTCGCCGACGAGTTCGGCGCCGAGATGACCACGGGCCTGGACTACAACGTGCCGACGCCGTCGAGCAACCCGGTCAACTTCATCCAGGCCGACACCGACACGTTCCGCAAGCTCGGCATGGGCTCGGTGTACTGGCCGGGCCTGCGCACCGACGACATCTACTCCATCCAGAAGCTGACCGGTGACGCGTCCCGCCCCTGGCTGACCACCACCAACCAGTCCGGCGCCGACCGCCTCGCCTGGGCCTGGGGCCGCGGCAGGCCGGTGGCCGGCTGACCGACGCCACGGTGGCCACGGCGGCCGCGGTGCCCTCGGACACCGCGGCCACCGTGCGGCAGTCGGCTCGGCGGCGCTCCGCCCGGGCTACGGCCGGAGCCGGCGGACGTACGTCAGCCCCGGTCGGCCCGAGAGCCGGGTCTCGCCCGTCACGATGAAGCCGGTGCGGGCCAGGACGGCACGCGAGGCCAGGTTGTCGAGGGTGGTGGCGGCCCGCAGGCTGGTCAGTGAGTAGGCGCCGACGGCGCGCCGGCACACCTCCCGTACGCCCCAGGTGGCGAGGCCCCGCCCGGCGGCCCGCTCCGCGATCCGGTATCCCAGGTCGGCGGCGCCGTCCGCGACGTCCACCAGATTGACCCGGCCCAGCACCGCGCCCGCGGTGTCGACCAGTACGTGGAAGTGGCAGATCCCGGCCTCCTGCTCGGCCAGCAGCGCCCGGAGCCGTTCGTCGAACCGGGCGAAGTAGTCGTCGCCGCGATCGGGGATGGTCGCCGCGAAGTAGGCGCGGTTCTCCCGCTCGAAGACGAGCAGCGCCGGGGCGTGGTCGGGACGGAGCGTCTGGAGTTCGGCCTTGGGGCCGACAGGTTCTGGCATGCTGGCGACAGTAGGGATCCCGGCCCGGCGTACGCCACGGAGTTACGCCCGCCGCAGGTCCTTGACCCGGCGGAGTTTGCCGACCGAGCGCTCCAGGGTCTCCGGGTCGACGACGGCGACCTCCACGGTGACCCCGACGCCGTCCTTGACGCCCTGGGCGATGACCCTGGTGGCGGCCTCACGGTCGGCCGGGGTGGCGTCCGGACGTGCCTCCACCCGGACCGTCATGTGGTCCATCCGTCCGCGCCGGCTGAGCTGGATCTGGAAGTGCGGGGCCACTCCCGGCGTCCGCAGCACGATCTCCTCCACCTGGCTGGGGAAGACATTGACCCCGCGCAGAACGATCATGTCGTCGCACCGGCCGGTGATCTTCTCGATCCGGCGGAACCCGGGACGCGCCGTGCCGGGCAGCAGCCGGGTCAGGTCGCGGGTGCGGTAGCGGATGACCGGCAGCGCCTCCTTGGTGAGCGAGGTGAGGACCAGCTCGCCGCTCTCGCCCTCGGCCGGTACCTCGTCGGTCAGCGGATCCACGACCTCCGGGTAGAAGTGGTCCTCCCAGACGTGCAGCCCGTCCTTGGTCTCCACGCACTCCTGCGCCACCCCGGGGCCGATGACCTCGGACAGCCCATAGATGTCGACCGCGTGGATGTCCAGGCGCTCCTCGATCTCGCGGCGCATCTCCTCCGTCCACGGCTCCGCGCCGAAGATGCCGACCCGCAGGGAGGTCGAGCGCGGGTCGACGCCCTGGCGCTCGAACTCGTCGAGCAGGGTGAGCATGTAGGAGGGCGTGACCATGATGATCTCGGGCCGGAAGTCGCGGATGATCTGCACCTGGCGGGCGGTCATGCCGCCGGAGGCGGGGATCACGGTGCAGCCGGCGCGTTCCGCGCCGTAGTGGGCGCCCAGGCCCCCGGTGAACAGGCCGTAGCCGTAGGAGACATGGACCTTGTGCCCCGGGCGGCCGCCGGCGGCCCGGATGGAACGGGCGACGACGTCCGCCCACATCGACAGGTCGTTCTCGGTGTAGCCGACCACCGTGGGGCGGCCGGTGGTGCCGCTGGAGGCGTGCACGCGCCGCACCTCGGACATCGGCACGGCGAACATGCCGAAGGGGTAGGTGTCCCGCAGGTCCGCCTTGGTGGTGAAGGGGAAGCGGGCGAGGTCCGCGAGGGTGCGGCAGTCGTCCGGGCGTACACCGGCCGCGTCGAACTTCCTGCGGTACAGCTCCACGTGGTCGTACGCGTGGCGCAGCGTCCTGCGCAGCCTGGTGAGCTGGAGCGCCCGGAGCTCGTCCCGGGACATCCGCTCGGCCTCGTCCAGCAGGGCCTCGGGAAGCGGCTCTCCCCGGCGGGTGCGCCCGGGGTCGGGCGCGATCACTTCGCTGCTCATTGCGGCTCCTCGTGCTGCGTGCGGAGGGCGCGACCGCGGCCGCGGAACTCCGCGATCACCTCGTCGCCGCGCAGGACGCTCACGTCGTGGACACCGCTGCGGCCGAACCGGACCCGCTCCCGCGCGGTGGCGACCAGCACATCGCCCTCGTGGGCGGGCGCGACGAAGTCGATGTCGTCGCCGGCGGCGACCGTCACCGGCCCGTGGCTGTTGCAGGCGCAGGCGAACGGCGTGTCGGCGAGCAGGAACACGTACCCGCCGTGGGCGATCCGGTGCCCGGTGACCTGTGCGGCGGTCACGGTCATCCGCAGCACGGCCGTCCCCTCCCCGTGCTCCAGCAGTTCGATGCCCAGCCGCCGGGACGCCTCTTCCGCGGCGAACATCGACTCCGCGGGGCCGGACGTGGTGCCGGGTACCTGGGTCGTCATTCCCACCACCTTGTGGACCGACCGAACATTCGGTTAGTGAGCGGCGAGGTCTAGTAATCCAGCCATGCATCCGCATGTCAAGAGGCCGGCAAGGGTCGGGCCGACGCCCGTGTCGGTCGCCGGACCGGTCGCCGTGCTGATCGGCGTGGGCCTTGCCAGACCGGGGAGGGCGCACCGTATGATGGACCGAACGAATGGTCGGTTGGGAGTTGGTGGAGATGACTGAAGCGGCCGGCACGGATTCCGGACCCGATCTGGAGTCCCATTTCGAGGCGACGATCTCGCACGACCAGCGGATCGAGCCCCGCGACTGGATGCCGGAGGGCTACCGCAGGACGCTGATCCGGCAGATCGCCCAGCACGCGCACTCGGAGATCATCGGCATGCAGCCGGAGGGCGAGTGGATCACCAGGGCGCCGTCCCTGCGCCGCAAGGCGATCCTGTTCGCCAAGGTGCAGGACGAGGCAGGCCACGGCCTCTACCTGTACTCGGCCGCCGAGACCCTGGGTGCCGACCGCGCGGACCTCACCGAGCGCCTCCTCGAAGGCCGCCAGAAGTACTCGTCGATCTTCAACTACCCGACGCTCAGCTACGCGGACGTCGGCGTCATCGGCTGGTTCGTCGACGGCGCGGCCATCTGCAACCAGGTCCCCCTGTGCCGCAGCTCGTACGGCCCCTACGCGCGCGCCATGGTGCGGATCTGCAAGGAGGAGTCCTTCCACCAGCGGCAGGGCTACGAACTGCTGATGACCATGATGCGCGGCACCGACGCCCAGCGGGAGATGGTCCAGGACGCGGTGAACCGCTGGTGGTGGCCCTCCCTGATGATGTTCGGCCCGCCCGACGACGACTCGCCCAACTCCGCCCAGTCGATGGCCTGGAAGATCAAGCGCCACAGCAACGACGAACTGCGCCGGCGCTTCGTCGACATGACCGTGCCGCAGGCGGCCCGGCTCGGCGTGACCCTGCCCGACCCCGAGCTGCGCTGGAACGAGGAGCGCGGCCACCACGACTTCGGCACCCCCGACTTCGGCGAGCTGAAGGACGTCATCAGCGGCAACGGCCCGTGCAACGCACAGCGGATCGAGCGCCGGCGGGCCGCCCACGAGGAAGGCGCCTGGGTGCGTGCGGCCGCGAGTGCCCACGCCGCCAAGCAGGCCGCCCGAGCGCGCGAGGAGGCAGTGGCATGAGCGACGCCGAGAACTGGCCCCTGTACGAGATCTTCGTCCGGGGCAAGCGCGGCCTGAACCACGTCCACGTCGGCTCGCTGCACGCGGCCGACGACCAGATGGCCCTCACCCACGCCCGTGACCTGTACACCCGGCGCAACGAAGGCGTCAGCATCTGGGCCGTGCGCTCCGAGCACATCGCCGCCTCCACGCGCGACGAGAAGGACCCCTTCTTCGCCCCCAGCGCCGACAAGGTCTACCGCCACCCGACCTTCTACGACATCCCCGACGATGTCCCGCACATCTAGGAGCCGGAGTTGAGCGACGACCACGTCTATCTGAGCCTGGCGGAGGGGCATGACGACGGCGACGCCCGCTGGGCGTTCGGCACCGGCTTCGAGGACCCGCTGCACGGCGTGGACACGGCGGTACCCGAGCACGTCGACGCCGCCGAGCTGGCCGCCCGCTGCCTCGCGCTCGGCGACGACGCGCTGGTGCTGGCGCAGCGGCTGGCCGAATGGGTGACCCGCGCCCCCGAGCTGGAGGAGGAGGTGGCACTGGCCAACATCGGGCTCGACCTGCTCGGCCAGGCCCGCCTGCTCTACTCCCGCTGCGGCCAGAGCGACGGCACCGGCCGCACGGAGGACGCCTACGCCTACTTCCGCGACGCCGGCGCCTTCCGCAACGTACGCCTCGTCGAACTCCCCAACGGCGACTTCGCCTTCTCCGTCCTGCGGCTCCTGGTGTTCGCCTCCTGGCGGCTCGCCCACTTCACCGAACTGGCCTCAGCCTCCGACCCGGTGCTCGCCGCGATCGCCGCCAAGGGCGTGAAGGAGCTCACCTACCACCGGCAGTACGCCGCCGAGTGGGTGGTCCGCCTCGGCGACGGCACGCCGGAGTCGCACGCGCGGATGCGGGCGGCCCTGGCGGCGCAGGCCCCCTACTGGTCGGAGCTGTTCGCCGCCCACGACGCCCGTGAGGCGGTGCTGGCGGACCTTCACCAGGTCCTCGCCGCGGCCGCGCTCCCCATGCCGACCGTCCCGCCGCTGCCGGGGCGGGGCCGCGACGGCGAGCACACCGAGCACCTCGCCCCGCTGCTGACCGAGCTGCAGAGCGTGGCCCGCGCCCACCCGGAGGCGACATGGTGACCGTCCTCGCCGACGCCCGGCGGGCCCGGCACATCGCCGAACAGGTGCCCGACCCGGAGCTTCCCATGCTCACCCTCGCCGACCTCGGCGTGCTGCGGGACGTCACCGTCGAACCGGACGGAACCGTGCTCGCCGACCTCACCCCGACCTACTCGGGCTGCCCCGCCATGGCCGAGATGCGGGCCGGGGTCGCCGCCCGGCTGCGGGCCGCCGGCTTCGGCCGCGTGGAGATCCGCACCGTCCTCGATCCGCCGTGGACCAGCGACTGGATCACCCCCGAGGGGCGCCGCAAACTCGCCGCCCACGGCATCGCCCCGCCCCACCCCGCGCCGCGCCGCGCCGCCGGCCCCGTCCCGCTGGACCTGTCGCCCACCCGGCGCACGGTCGCCTGTCCCCGCTGCGGATCGGCGGCCACCGAGGAGACCTCCCGGTTCGCGGCCACCTCCTGCAAGGCACTGTGGCGCTGCCTCAGCTGCCGGGAGCCGTTCGAGTACGTCAAGGAGATCTGATGGCAGAGCTGACGGCACCGGCCGCCGGTGCCCCCGCGACGACAGCCCACCGGCGCCGCCCAGCCTTCCATCCCCTGCGTGTCGCCGCGGTCCAGCCCCTGTGCGAGGACGCCGCCGCGGTCACCTTCGACATCCCCGCACACCTGGCCGAGGAGTTCGCCTTCCGCCCCGGGCAGTCGCTCACCCTCCGCCGGGAGATCGACGGCCGCGACGAGCGGCGCTCCTACTCGATCTGCTCGCCGGCCGGCGCCTCGCCCCGCATCGGCGTCCGCGAGGTGCCCGCCGGACTCTTCTCCTCCTGGCTGGTGCACGAGGTACGGCCGGGCGACACCGTCGAGGTGATGGCCCCCACCGGAGCCTTCACCCCCGACCTCACCGTCCCCGGCCACCATGTGCTCGTCGCGGCGGGCTCGGGCATCACCCCCATGATGTCCATCGCCGCGTCCCTCCTGGCCGCCGACGACCGCTCGAAGGTCACGCTGTTCTACGGCAACCGCCGCACCGA
The DNA here is from genome assembly GCF_040680735.1 of Streptomyces sp. NPDC051987. Lineage (NCBI taxonomy): Bacteria > Bacillati > Actinomycetota > Actinomycetes > Kitasatosporales > Streptomycetaceae > Streptomyces > Streptomyces sp. NPDC051987. The sequence goes on from NZ_JBFAXI010000076.1 coordinate 32,454, forward strand.
CACCGTGATGTTCGCCGACGAACTGGCCGACCTGAAGGACGAGTACCGCACCCGCTTCCACCTCGCCCACGTCCTCTCCCGCGAGCCCCGGGAAGCCGAACTCCTCTCCGGGCGCCTCGACGGCGACCGCCTCGGCGCGCTCGTCACGGGCCTGGTCGACATCGCGGGCGCCGACCACTGGTGGCTGTGCGGCCCGTACGGCATGGTCCTCGACGCGCGGAAGGTGCTCGCCGGACTCGGCGTCCCTGCCCCGCGCATTCACCAGGAGCTGTTCTTCGCCGACGAACCGGTCGAACCTCTCCGGCACGAGGAGGCGGCTGCGACCGGCCCGGCCAGCGAGGTCACCGTCACCCTGGACGGCCGCTCCACCACCGCGCGCCTCCCGCGCGAGCGCACCCTCCTCGACTCCGCGGCCCGCATCCGCCCGGATCTCCCCTTCGCCTGCAAGGGAGGCGTCTGCGGCACCTGCCGTGCCCGCATCACCGCAGGCGAGGCCGACATGCGCCGCAACTACGCGCTGGAACCCGCAGAGGTGTCCGCCGGCTACGTCCTGACCTGCCAGTCCTACCCGGTCTCCGAGTCGCTGACGGTCGACTACGACAGCTGACCGGCCACCGCGTACCGCCCCGCCGACCCGGCAGACCGAAGGCAGGCTGCCGGGAGCCCTGCGGGTCGTACCTGCCGGGCCGCCGCCGTCCGGGTCAGGCCCCGCCGCGCTCGCGCGGGATCTTCTGCCCGGCCTCCACCGCCACCGGCAGCCGGTTCTCGGCCGGCGGCAGCGGGCAGGTGGCCAGGTCCGTGTAGGCGCACGGCAGGTTCGCGGCACGGTTGAAGTCCAGCACCACCGTGCCGTCGGCCGCGGGCGCCGCCACGGTCAGCGCCCGGTTGGCGGCGTAGGTGGTGACCCCGGACGTCGCGTCGGTGAACAGCACCATCAGCCCGCCGGGGCCGCGGCCGGGGAACGCGGTCAGGGACAGCTGCCGCCCGGCCAGCTCGAACTCGATCCGCCCCGGCGCGTCGTAGACGTGCTCCAGGCCCTCCACCGCGGCGCCCACGGTGGTCGGCCGCGGCGCGTCAAAGGGGACGTACCGACCCGTCACGGCCCAGCGCGGGTCGGGTGCGTAGGCGGGGGTGCCGGTGAAGGCGGTGCGCAGCGGAGCGTCCGGGTGCCGGGGGCGCACGATGTCGTTCCCGCCGCGCCTGGCGACCTCGATGACGGCGTCGCCCCAGACCGCTTCGACGCCGCCGCGCTCGGGAAGCACGCCGAAGCGGTGTTCCCCGCGCACCGGCGTCCCGTCGACGACCAGCTCCTCTCCGTCGTCCAGGGTGACGACCACCCCGTCGGGGCCGGTGCGCCAGGCGCCGGGAGCGTCGGGGAAGCGCTGGGGCCGGTCGTCCAGCCAGTGCAGACCGGTGACGGCCAGGAATCCGTGCGGGGCGGAGATCCCGGCCTCCTGGGCGCGGTGCCAGTCCTGCCAGCTCTCGGTGAAGACCTCGAGATCCGTCGTGGTGGCCTCAGTCGTCATGCGTCCTCTTTCGTCGGGCGAGGATCGGCGAACAGCCGTGCCCGTCAGAACGGTGCCGGCCGAACCCGCATTCCGGTCCGCGAGTGACAGCTTCTTGTCAGTCATGTGTACGGGAGCCCGGGGGACCGGGGCCGGGGCCGGTTTCCGCCCGCGCGGGTGCCGCCCAGCGGCTTCCCCGACGACGCGGCCCCCACCCCCTTGCGGCCGCGTCCGGAAGTTGCCACGCTGGTCTTTCGCACCGCTTGCTCCCGCTCTCACCACGGCGTTCGCGAGACCGCCGGCCCCGACCAGTCCCGGCTCGATACGTTCGTGCGCGCTGCTCTCCCTTCCGGCGCTGATGCGCGTACACCGCGCCCGAGCACCCCAGCGACTGGCCGGACAGCCGCCGCCTCACCTGTGGAGCACACCATGGACACGAGCGAGGAGGCCGCCCGCGGCCTGACCGACATCCAGGACTTCCTCTACCAGCAGGCCCACCTGCGGGCGGCACGCCGGCGCGTGTCGGAGTTCGTCGCGCGGGAGCCGGGACTGACCCCGGAGCAGAAGTCGGACATCGAGCGCTGGTATCTCCAGGAGCAGACCTACGTGGCCCACCTGGTGACCGAGCACATCGCCGCCAGCGTCAGCGCGGTGGAACAGCGCCACCGTGCCCGGTTCGGACACTGGCTGCGCGGAACGCTGACCGCGATGCTGCTGATCACCGCGGCGATGGCGCTGTGCGTCACCGTGGTGCTGGTCGGCGCGTCGTAGGCCGCCGGCAGCCGCGGCTCCCGCCGGCGGGCCCTCTCAGGCGTCACTTCTGGCGGGCGAGCCAGTCGGCGAACCTGACCTCGCCCAGCTGCGCGTCCGGGCCGGGCAGCAGCGTGTCCGGCTGCAGTTCGGCACCCCAGTACGTGGCCTGCGGGTCCGTGACGATCTTACGGGGGTCGTCCAGGGCGGTGAGGCCCATGCGGATGAACTCCGCCAGCTCGAACACCTCCGGGCCGCCGACCTCCACCACGCCGTGCACCGGGGCGCCGACCGCCGTGCGGCCCACGGCCGCGGCCACGTCGTCGGAGACCATGGGCTGGATCCGGCCCGCGGGCAGGCGCACCGTGTCGCCCTCGGTGACCCCGTCGGCGAGCCCCTTCGCGAACTCGAAGAACTGGGTCGCGTGGACGATGGAGTAGGGGATGCCGGACGCCCTGATCTGCTCCTCCTGGGCCTGCTTGGCCCGGAAGTACCCGCTGCCCTGGAGCCGGTCGGTGCCCACCACGGACAGCGCCACGTGGTGGCCCACCCCGGCCTCGGCCTCCGCCCTCAGCAGGTTGGCCGTGGAGGCACAGAAGAAGTCCATGACCGCCTGGTCCTCGAACGAGGGGGAGTTGGACACGTCCACCACGACCGACGCGCCCCGAAGGGCCTCGGCCAGACCTTCCCCGGTGAGGGTGTCGACACCGGTGCTCGGCGCGGCCGCGACCACCTCGTGTCCGTGTGCGCCCAGCCCGTGGACCACCTTCGAGCCGATGAGCCCGGTGCCACCGATCACTACGACCTTCATGACGGAATTCCTCTCGCGATCTCTTTGGTGTTTCCAGGAGAAGAGACCGGACAGCCGCCTCGCGTGTGACACGCCATCCCGGCGACCGGGAGAAGGGGCGCGTCACTCGTCCAACGAGGCCACGTACCGCGCCAGCTTGGCGGGGTTCATCACCCACAGGAGGCGTTCGATGCCGCGTGCCGACACGTCGGCGCAGAGCAGGGCCACCGGCCTCCCCGAGGCCGCCACCAGCACGGCCGGCCTGCCGTTGGCCTCGACCCAGCGCACCTGGGACCGGGGCCAGAAGCGCGGGGCGAAGGCGGCGAGGTACCGGGAGACGTGCGGCAGCCCGGACACCGGGATCCTCGACGCCCCGCGGATTCCGCCGCCGTCGGTGTAGCTGACCACGTCCGCGGTGAGGACCTCCTCCAGCACCGGCAGATCGCCGCGCTGCGCCGCGGCGAGGAACACCTCCAGAAACCGCCGGTGCTCGGCCGGAGCGACCGGCTCCCTGCGCTCCGCCGCCAGCCGCTTGCGGGCGCGGCTGACCAGCTGGCGGGCATTGGCCTCGCTGGTCTCCACGATCTCCGCGATCCGCCGGTAGCTGTAGTCGAACGCCTCCCGCAGCACGTACGCGGCCCGCTCCACCGGGTTCAGCTTCTCCAGCAGGAAGAGCACCGCCAGGTCGAGCGCCTCCGCGCGCTCGGCGCCCAGCTGGGGGTCGGCGCTCGTGCTCACGGGCTCGGGAAGCCAGGGGCCCACGTAGGACTCGCGGCGCACCCGGGCCGACCGGGTGAAGTTGATCGCCAGCCGGGTGGTCACCGTGGCCAGGAAGGCGGCCGGCTCCCGGACACCGGCACGGTCGGTGCTCTGCCACCGCAGCCACGCCTCCTGGACGACGTCCTCGGCCTCCACGGCGCTGCCGATCACGCGGTAGGCGATACCGAAGAGCTGCGGGCGCGCCGCGAGGAACTCCTTCGTCGCCCGGTCGAGGGAGTCGGCGTGGTCACCGGCGCGCATCCATGGCCTCCTGGGTCGGGCCAGCATGCTACAAGCCGGCCCGGCGTCGGCCGGCGCACGCCCGCCCGGGTGTCGGCAGCCCCGCGGAGGTCAAGGGCGGGGCGGCGGCAGGCAAAGGCACGGACAGGTGTCGGCATGGTCGGCCTGATGCCTGACACGTGCTGGCCTGGTGGTCATGTGGTGTTCATGTGGCGGCAGTTGGACTGGGCAAGGGTGCCGTCGTTGTCTGCTCAGCTGCACGTCGGGAGGGCGTCATGACCATACACACAGAGTCGGCAGAGGACAGATCGGCGCAGGACGGATCGGCGGGGGGCACGGAGGGGCTCAGCCGCCGCCACGCGCTGGGACTGCTGGGCACCGCGGGAGCGGGCGCCGCGGCCACCGGCCTGCTGGGGGCGGGTACGGCCGAGGCCGCCCCGCTCGCCGCGCCGGCCTTCCACCTCACCGCCGACTCCTCCGGCGCGCCCCCCGTCCAGGGTCTGCACCTGACCTTCGGGGCCGACCCGCGCACCCAGATGACGGTGTCGTGGATCACGGACCGTCCGGTGACCAAGCCCGTCGTGCGCTACGGCACCCTGGAGCAGGGCTTCGGCTCCAGCAAGAAGGCGCAGACCGTCACCTACGTCGACGGCACCTCGAACCGCACCGTCTACGTCCACCATGCCCTGCTCAAGGGGCTCACCCCCGACACGGACTACCTCTACCTCGCCACCCACAAGGGGGCGACCCCCGACAGCGGCACCTTCCGCACCGCTCCGCAGGGACGCCGGCCGGTCACCTTCACCAGCTTCGGCGACCAGTCCGCCCCCCAGGTCACCTGGGCGGCCGACGGCAGCGTCGGCCTGGACGCGAACTCCACACCCGCGACGAAGGACATCGTCACCGGCATCGAGCAGGTCGCCCCGCTGTTCCACCTGCTCAACGGCGACCTCTGCTACGCCAACCTGGACGTCGACCGGGTGCGCACCTGGAACAACTTCTTCACCAACAACACCCGTTCGGCGCGCTTCCGTCCCTGGATGCCGGCGGCCGGCAACCACGAGATCGAAAAGGCCAACGGCCCGCTCGGCCTCGGCGCCTACCAGACGTACTTCTCGCTGCCCTCCACCGAGACCGACACCGAACTCGCCGGCCTGTGGTACGCCTTCACGGCCGGTTCGGTGCGGGTCATCGTGCTGCAGAACGACGACAACTGCCTCCAGGACGGCGGCGACGTCTACATCAGCGGCTACTCGGGCGGCCGCCAGCTCGCCTTCCTGGAGAAGGAACTGAAGGCGGCGCGCTCCTCGCAGGACATCGACTGGGTGGTCGTGGCCATGCACCAGGTCATGGTCAGCTCCTCCGACGCCAACGGCGCGGACCTGGGCCTGCGCGAGAAGTACGGCCCGCTGTTCGACCGGTACGGCGTCGACCTGGTCCTCTGCGGTCACGAGCACAACTACGAGCGCTCGCTGGCCGTGCGCGGTGTGGTGAGCGGCAGCGAGACGCTGACGCCCAGCCCGGTCTCCCAGGCCACCGACGACATCGACGCCGACCTGGGCACCGTGCACATGATCCTCGGCGGCGGCGGTGTCTCGGGCACCACGAACCAGAAGTTCTTCAACGACGGCACGGGCAAGGTGATCACCGCCGTGTCCTCGACCGCCGGGCCGAACGGCAAGCGCACCTCCACCTACGTGAAGGAGCAGGCGGTCTGGGTGGGCGTCCGGGACGTGGAACACCCCTACGGCTTCGCAGCCTTCACCGTCGACCCCGGACGGCACCCCGGTGACACCACCCGGATGCACGTCACGTACTACAACGTGAACAAGCCGGGCGGCGACCTGTCGGTCTTCGAGAACTTCACCCTGCACCGCAAGCGCTCCGACGGCCGCACCCGCTGAGCGCGCGACCAGCGCAGAACGCGGGCCGGGCGGTGACCGCCCGGCCCGCGCCGCGTCCCGCTCCCGGCCGGACAACAGCCTTCGCCGCCGGCCCGGCAGAGAACCCTCAACTCCCCCTGCGCCAGCCGGAATCGGGGCGTGGTGCCCACTGGAAACCCTTGGCTGCGCGCGTATAAGCTCCCGGATGGGGGCGATTGGTGAGGAAAGCCGGGCGCCGCCAGGAGAACCGTGGCGCCGTCGCACCTGACCGACCTCACGGTTCGGCAACATGTCAAGCGTGTCGTGGTTCCGCCGGTTGACTGCCGCCCGGCGTGGACGTGCGTGGCAGATCCTGTGGTGCCGCGGTGTGTTGAGGTCAACCACTCCTGGAAGGAAGTGCCGTGGCACCGGTGCTGGTCGGACTCGAAGGTCTGCTGGCGGGGGAGCGCATCCCGGTCCTGGACACCCGCGTCACCTTCGGGCGCAACTCGGAGAACACCGTCGTCATCTCCAGTCTGAGCGTCTCCCGCTTCCACGCGGAGATCGTCTTCGACGAGGACAAGGGGTACGTGCTGCGCGACCTGGAGAGCAGCAACGGCACGCTGGTCAACGGGGAAGAGGTGGAGTCCCGGCTGCTGCAGCCCGGCGACGAGATCACCCTGGGCGACCAGGAGTTCCGGTTCGAGGTGGCCGACGCCATGGAGACGCTGATGGCGCTCTCCCTGCCCCGGTCCGTCACACACGGTGCGCGGGAGGGCGAGAGCGGGCCCGTCCTGCGGGTCACCGTCGCCGGCGGCGGCCCCGTCGGACTCTCCCTCGCCCTGCTCCTCGAACACTTCCTCGGCCCCCAGGTGCAGATCACCGTCTACGACGGCAGGTGGCGCAAGCAGGGCCGCACCGTCGTCTGGAAGGGCCAGGACGAGGGCAACGTCCGGCGCCAGCAGGTGGTCACCGTGCAGAGCCGCCAGTACCTCGCGTGGCCCGCGGAGGTACAGGCGCGCCTCTTCGACCCGGAGCACTACACGGAGATGTGGCCCTCCGGCCCGGACTCGGTCGGCGACCACAGTCCGCGCAACATGCGCATCGCCTACATCGAGGACCGCCTGCTGGAGCTGGCGAACGAGAAGCGGGACCGGATACGCCTGATACCCGCCCGGTTCGACGCCGCGGAGCAGCAGGAGGCGCTCGCCACCCAGCACGTCCTGGCCATCTGCGACGGGGGCCGGTCCCGCACCCGGGACCACTTCGCCGCCCGGTTCGGCAAGGCCGACGAGTCGATCTACTCCCTCGACGGCCGCCACCTCCAGGACGTCGTCCTGGGCCTGCGCGTGAAGTCCGGCCTGCCCGACCCCATGGCGGTCCTGCTGACGGTCGCCCAGAACCGTTTCCTGCTCAACTCGCTGCGCGGCGAGGGCTTCCTCAACATGCGGCTGACCGACGCCGAGGCGGCCGAGGTGATCGGCCTGGACCCGGTGCGCCGCGTCTTCGAGGAGTGCATCGCCTCCCGGCCGTGCCTGATGGACCGCGACGAGTACGGCGACTTCCAGTGCTCGACGCACGGCACGCTCTTCCTGCCCGCGCTGGTCAAGGGGTCGGCTCTGTGGCGGCGCGTACGCGAGGGGCTGCTGCTGTTCGGCGTGGAGTCCGACGACCTGACGGCGGTCACGAGCTTCCGCCTGGACATGGTGCAACGCCCCCGCTTCTCCGCCGAGTTGCTGCCGCCCACCACCAGCTCGCCGGGCACGTACGGCTTCCTGCTCGGTGACGCCGCCAACGCGATCCACTTCTGGCCGGGCCGTGGTCTCAACAGCGGCCTCGCCTCCGCCATCTCGCTGGCCCGATCCCTGAACGGGGCGTGGAACGGGCGGCCGTTCCGGGACGCGGACTTCCTCCGGCACGAGGCGGCGATGTCGATGCTGCAGTACCGGCACAAGAGCCGGGCCTGGAAGGCGATGGTCACCACCGACGACCAGGGGGTCACCTGGGCGATCAAGGACATCATCGGCCACGGCATCGACGGGATCCCCGAAGAGCCCGACCGCGAGGCGGACACCAGGACACTGCTGGAGCGTATGCGGGCCATCCGCGACCGCCTGGAGCCCCGCCTGCCGGGCATGCCGGACGACGAGGCGATCCTGGACCGCCTGCGCACCCTGCAGCCCGCCACCCTGCGCATGCTCGTCCTCAGCGGCGCCTGGGACACGCTGACGATGGGGGGCGAGGAGGTCGACATCGACATCTTCTACGGCCAGGACTCGTCCGCCGCCGCCGCGGCGGTGGAGGCCCTGGAACCGGCCGCTCAGGTTTAGGGCCTGGCGTGTCCCCCCCCCGCCCGCACCGTCAGCGGGAGCGTGCCGAGGCGGGCGGGGCGGTTGTCGGGGCTGCGGCGCCGATGTCCGCGCTGTCCGCGGCGGGGCCCCGCCCTGTCGGATGTCCCGCACCCGCGCGGTCGCCCTCGCCCGCCGCTGCCAGGGC
>NZ_JBFAXI010000077.1:0-40646 GCF_040680735.1 Streptomyces sp. NPDC051987
GCACGGTGAGGATCGCGCGGGCGCCGTCCAGAGCGGCCTGCGGGTCGGGGCCGCGCGGGCCGGGGGGGGCGGAGGCGGCGGGCGGCGCGCGCCGCGGGCCCGCCCGCCCCGCGCCCCGCCCCCCCCCGGGCCTCCGGTCAGCCGCTCACCGGAGTCCACTGGATCCGGGTGGCGCACAGGGAGACCACGACGGCCGCCGCCGCGACGACCGCGAGGCCCCACACCAGGCTGCTGGAGCTCGCCACGAAGCCGATGACCGGCGGCCCGGCGAGCAGGCCCGTGGTGCCCATGGCCGCGACCAGCGCCAGCGCCTGGGAGCCCTGTCTCGCCGCGGCCACGTAGACGCACGGGGTCACCGCGGCACAGCCGAGACCGACGCAGGCGAACCCGATGAGCGCCGCCGCCACTCCCCCGCTGACCAGGGCGAAGGCCAGTCCCGCGGCGGCGAGGGCGCTGCCGAGGAGCACGACGCGGCCGTCGCCCCAGCGGCTGCGCCAGCCGTCGGCGAAGAGGCGGGCCAGGACCATCATGCCGGAGAACACAGCGATACCCATCGGCGCCAACTCCGCGGTGGCATCGGCGACTTCGCGCAGGTAGAGGGCGGACCAGTCGTTCATGGCGCCCTCGGTGACGGTGCCGAACGCCATGGCGCAGCACATCCAGAGCGTCACGCGGGAGGGCAGGCTCCATCCGGTGCGGCTCCTGCTCCGCTGCTCCTCCGCGGGAGCCTCGTCCTCGAGCAGGTCGCGGCGGGCCAGGGCGGCCAGCAGGACGAGGACGACGGCGGCCACGCCGAAGTGCGCCGCGACGGACGAGGTGGCCGCGTTCATGCCGGAGGCGAGCAGCGCGGCGAGCAGCGAGCCGGCACTGAACGTCGCGTGCAGCCTGGCCATGGTGGTGCGGGCGTACCGGGTCTCCAGGGCCGTGCCCTGGGCGTTCATGGCCACGTTCAGGCATCCCACACCCACCCCGTCGGCCACCATGACCAGCAGGGCCACGGGATAGTCCGGTGCGAGCGCGAGGGCCAGGAGCAGCAGGGCCAGGCAGAGCGCGGAGGCCAGTGCCAGCCGGGCGGAGCCCAGCCGTCTCATGAGCACCGGCACCAGGGGGAAGGACGCCACGGCGCCGATGCCGGCCGCCATCAGCAGCACGCCGACCTCGGCCGCGGTCAGCCCGAGGTCCGCCTTGACGGCGGGGATCCGCGAGGCCCAGGTGGCGTACTGGAAGCCGAGCGAGCAGAACAGCGCGGCTATGGCCAGCCGGCTGCGCCGGAAGGGGTCACGGACAGGGGACACGCACATCAACTCGCTTCGTCGACTGGGCCGTCGTGCGGGACATGTAGACGGCGTTCGCGCCGTATCCGTCCGGACAGACGCCGGGGTGGGCGGTGAATCCGCGTGCCGACCAGAACGGTTCGCTGCGGCCGACGGCGATCAGCGAGATCCGTTCGAATCCGCGGGCGGCGGCGGCCAGGGTGAGGTGGTCGAGGAGACGCCCGCCCAGTCCCCTGCCGCGCAGCCGCTCCGCGACGACGATGTCGTGCAGGTGCAGGTTGCGGGGCGGACGGGCGGGGTCCTGGGGTTGCTCCGCCCGTCCGAGGTCCGGGTATCCGAAGGGCGGGTACGGCAGTGCCAGCACGTATCCGGCGGGCCGGGAGCCGGCGTCCAGGACGAAACAGGTCTCCGGCGAGGCGTCGGCCCTGGAGCGCAGGGCCGCGCGCCCCTCGGAGAGGCCGAGTTCCGCGTAGGCCCGGGACTCCAGCGCGGCGATGGCGTCCCAGTCGGCGTCGGTGATGGCGCGTATGCGCAGGCCGTCACCGCTCACGGGGCTCCTCCGTCGACGCAGGTGTACGGGAGCGGGGCGAAGCCGTTGAAGCCCTGGGTCGTGTAGCTGAGCGCGTAGGCGCCGCTGGAGAGCACCCAGACGGGGTCGCCGGAGGCCAGGTCGCGGGGGACCTGGACGAGGGCGTGTCCCTGCGGGTAGGCGTCGTCGCTGTCGCAGGTGGGTCCCGCCACCACGGCGGGGACGCGGTCGGCCCCGGGACGGGTGGGGAAGACCAGCGGATACTGCAGGGCGTCCATCTCGTAGAGGCCGTTGAACCTGCCGCAGCTCAGGTAGAGCCAGTACTGCCGCTCGCCGTCGGGTCCGCGCCGCTCGGCCAGGCGGGCCACCTGGGCGCGGACCGCCCCGTGGTCGGCGACGAGGTGGCGGCCCGGCTCCATGACGAACGCGAGGTGCTCGCCGTGGACCTGTCTGAGGTGGCGCATGCCCTCGCGGACGACGGCGAAGATCTTGTCCAGCGGGGGGTCCAGGGGCGTGCCGTGCCGGTCGAGGTAGCCGAGGGCCGGCAGGCCGCCGCCGAGGTTGACGTGGTCGAGGACGATGCCGCGCCGGCCCAGGGCGGTCAGGACGTCCGCCAGGCACTCGACGGCGCTGTGCCAGGCGTCGGCCGTCATCTGCTGGGAGCCGACGTGCACGGACAGCCCGGAGGGTGTCAGGCCCATGGTGGGCGCCGCCTCCAGGAGGCGTACCGCGTCCGCGGGCGAGCAGCCGAACTTGTGGCTGAGCCCCCACAGCGCGCCGTCACCGCTGGTCGCCAGCCGGCAGAACACGCGGGCTCCGGGGGCGTGGGCCGCGATGGCCGCCAGGTCCTCGACGCTGTCGGTCGCGAAGTCCCGGACGCCGAGGCGGTGGGCGTCGGCGATGTCCCGGTCGGACTTGACGGTGTTGCCGTAGTGTGTCCTGCCCACCGGCACACCGGCGCGCACCGCCTGCTCCAGTTCGCCGGGGCTCGCCCCGTCGACGCCCGCGCCCCGGCCGGCGAGGCAGTCGAGCACCTCGTCCACGGGGCAGGCCTTCATGGCGAACCGGACGTCGACGCCCGGCAGTTCGTGCCGCAAGGTGTCGTAACCGCGCCGGATTCCGGCCAGGTCGAAGAAGATCCCGTCCTCGGTGGCGCCCGCCAGGGCGGCGCGCAGGGGTGCGGAGACGTCGGTCATGGCCGCCGTCACCGCCGCTGTCCGGGCGTCCGGGGCGGGCGGGTGCGGCGGGCCGCGGCGACGAGCTGCTCCCAGCTCTCCGTCAGCAGGGCGAAGTCCTCGATGTCGCCGCGCGCTTCGTCGAGCAGGCGTTCGCGGCGCCCGACGAGGAGGTCGGCGAACTCGGCGTACCGGCCGCCGAGTTTGCGGTACGCGGTGTCGAGGACGTCCAGCCGGTGGACGTTCTCGCTCCGGTCGAGCCCCGCACTCCGTCTCGCCAGCCGGGCCACGGCGGATGCCCGCACCCGCCCCTGCGCGTCGAGCAACGAGGCGTCCGTGCGGGCCATGTGCTCGTAGACGGTGTTGAAGTAGAGCATCGACAGCAGGAACTTGACGAAGCGCAGCTGGTACGCGACGAATCCGGAGTCGGTCCGGCGTTCGCCGGTGTAGAAGTTGACGATGTTCCGGTTGTGCAGGACGCCGGGCAGGGCGGCGTCGTGGACCAGGTGGATCAGGAAGTAGTCGCTGCCGATGGTGTCGGTCGCCGGCGGCAGGGGCACGTGCTCGTGCACGCCGTGGAAGGCGATGTTGCACATGTCCACGCGCATCGGGTCGACCACGGTCAGTGTGGAGTGGTCCGCGGTGAAGGCGGCGGTCCCGGCGCCCCGGAAGGACTCGTCGACGAGGTGCCGCTTCCGCTCGGGCGACCAGTCCATGGGCGCCCACAGGCCGACCATGTCGTGGTACACGTCGGCGTCGATCCGGAGTATCTCGCCGATGTCCACGGACAGTTCGCCGACGAAGGAGCCGCCGACCATCGCGACCCGCCGGTTCATGCGGTCGGCGGCGAGCACGGTCTCGGTGACGTGGCGGGCGGCGTCGGCCGCGGGTCTGCCGAGGGACAGCAGTTCGTGGTGGACCGGGAAGACGGGCTCGCCGTCGTGGATCTGGTAGCGGCTGTCGGAGTCCCTGCGGTGCACGGACTCGCAGCCGAGCGCGGCGGCGAGCAGGAAGGCGCGGTTGGTGCAGGCGCCGTAGGAGAGGCGGGCCGGGAGCATCAGCTCCAGCAGGAGGTCGGGTTTGGTGGCCGCCGACCGGTCGATCGCCTGCCGCAGGAACTCCCGCTGCCGCGCCTCGTCGAGGTGGTGGACGACGATCCGCGGATCGTGCGGTATCCGGCGCACGGCCTCGGCGTGTTCGGCGTGGGCCGGCGCGGCGCAGGAGTCCAGGATCAGCAGGTGCACCTCGACGTCGAAGTGCCGGACGGCATGGGCCGCTTCCTCGGCCACGGCCGTGATCGTCGCCGCGCAGGGCCGGTTGGTCGGCAGGGTCAGGCAGATTCGGCGCATGTCTCTTCTCCGGCCGGCCGGTGGGCGCCGTCGAGGTCGGCCCCGGTCCAGGAGGTGAGTCCGAGCAGCCTGGCGCCGAGTTCGTCGAGGGTGGCCCTGCCGTACCGCAGGGACTCGTGCCGGGTGGCGTCGCCCAGCAGCGTCGCGTTCCAGTCGGGTGTGGCGAGGGTCCGCCACGACTCGACCCGGGACCGCCGGAGCGTTTCGTGGGACTCCAGCGCCGGCATCATCGACAGGTACTGGACCGCGCGCACGGTCCGCTCGGAGGTGTTGGGTGCCACGCCGTGCGCCAGCAGGCCGTTGAAGATGAGCAGGTCGCCGGCGGCCAGCTGCGGTCGCACCACGGGGAACTCGGCGCGGTCGATGCGGGGCCGTATCGGGTCGCGGTCCGCGGGCTGGAACGCCTTCCACTGGTCGAACCGCTTGAACAGTTCGGGGCAGCACTGGAAGCCGCCCAGTTCCGGCCGGGTGTCGGTCAGGGCGATGATCCCCTGGACCCGCTGCGGCGGCACGCCCAGGGTGGTGTCGACGTCCCAGTGCAGCTCGATGTCGAAGCCCTCCGCCGTGCCCGGGATCAGGGCCCGGTCGCGGTTCCTGATGTTGGGCGGGTTCAGGTTGAGCCGGTCGAGCGTCACCCAGAGCTCTTCGCAGTCCCAGACGTCGACGAACGCGTCGTAGACCCGGCGGGTCTGGCGGCTGTCCCAGATGAGCTGGTGGTGGTAGGCCTCGACGAAGCCGTAGATGTGCAGGTCCCGGTCCAGGTCGGAGCGGTACTCGCGCTCCTCGTACCAGGTCTCCGGGCGGTCGGGGTCCAGTCCCTGGAACTCCCAGGCGAAGTCGAGCAGCCGGCGGGCCGCGGCGGCGGGGACGGCCTGCTTCACCACCACGTAGCCGTACGTCTGCCAGTGGGCGAAGTCCTCCTCGGAGAGGACTCGCAGCGGGCGGGTCTTGGTCAGGTCCCGCAGGGGTGTCTGGGCGAGGTAGGTCTCGCCGTCCGAGCTGAAGTAGGGGATGTCCGAGAGGGCTCGATGGAGATAACGGTCAGTCGTGGGCATACGGTGCTCCACACCTCGATCTCAGGTACCGGCGGCCCGACCGGGTCGCCAACTGCGCGGAGTGAGGGGCCGGGGACCGTTGCGGCAGGGTCGCTGCACCACGGGCCGCACCAGCCCCTCTTCGAACTCGCGTGTCTCCAACTTGGACTAGACCAACTCGTCCTGTCAAACACCCCAGTCGACGCCGCGTTTCGTCAACAAAGCGCGCCGCAGGCCCACTTGACATGAGCGGCTAGCCTGACGGAGACGCATTGGTCTGTACCAACAGGAGGGCGCACGCTATGGTCTCCACCAAGCACAGCGAGGAGTTGCGACGACTGGCGCGCTCCGTCCTGCAGCCGGGGTTCGTGGGCACCGAGGCCCCCGACTGGGTGCTGCGCGAGATCGCGGACGGGCTGGCATCGGTCGTGCTCTTCTCCCGCAACATCGTCACGCCCGACCAGGTCGCCCGCCTCACCGGCCGACTTCGCGCGGAGAATCCCGAGCTGATCATCGCGATCGACGAGGAGGCCGGTGACGTCACCCGGATCGAGTCGGCGACCGGCTCCACCCGGCCGGGCAACTTCGCGCTCGGCACCGTCGACGACCCCGAGCTCACCGAGGCCGTCGCCGCCGACCTGGGCCGCCAGCTGCGCGCGGCCGGGGTGAGCCTCGACTACGCGCCGAGCGCGGACGTGAACTCCAACCCCGACAACCCGATCATCGGCGTCCGGTCCTTCGGCGTCGACGCCGAGGTGGTGGCGCGGCACACCGGCGCCTGGATCCGCGGGCTCCAGTCGGCCGGTGTGGCCGCCTGCGCCAAGCACTTCCCCGGCCACGGTGACGTCGCGGTCGACTCCCACCACGGGCTGCCCGTCTACGACGCCGACCGTGCCCGGATCGCCGAGCAGGCCCTGCCACCGTTCCGTGCCGCCGTCGACGCCGGCGTCCGCGCGGTGATGACCGGCCACCTGCTGGTCCCCGCCTACGACCCCGACCTGCCGGCCACGCTGAGCCGGCGCATCCTGGACGAACTGCTCCGAAAGGAGCTGGGGTTCGACGGCGTCGTCGTCACCGACGCGATCGAGATGGGTGCCGTGACCGGCCGCTACGGGATCGGCGGAGCCACGGTCAGGGCGGTGGCCGCCGGTGCCGACGCGGTCTGCGTCGGCGGCGAGAACGCCGACGAGGCCACCGCCGCCCTGCTGGTGAACGCCCTCGCGGACGCCGTCCTGGCGGGCGGCCTGCCGGCCGAGCGGCTCGCCGAAGCAAGCCTGCGCGTCAGGGAGTTCGCGACCTGGTCGGCGGGGCTCACCCCGGCCGGCTCCGCGGCCTGGGACGCCGATGGCATCGGTTTCGCGGCGGCGCGGCGCGCCATCCGGCTGACCGGAGCCGTGCGGCACGCCCTTCCGCTGGTCAACGCACCGCACGTGGTGGAACTGGCGCCCACCACCAACCTGGCCATCGGCAAGGAGACCCCGTGGGGGGTGGCGGCCCCGCTGGGCGAGCGGCTGCCCGGGACCACCTCCGTCCGGGTGAGCCGGGAGGAACTGCGCTCCCGCGCCGGCACGCTGGAGACGCGGGCGCTCGCGCCCGCCTCGGGACGGCCCCTGGTCGTGGTGGTGCGCGACGCCGCCCGGCACGCGTGGATGGCCCAGGCGCTCACGGAACTCGTCGCCGCCCGGCCGGACGCGATCGTCGTGGAGATGGGCCTGCCCGGCACCGTCGTCCCCTCGGCCGCCCAGATCTTCACGCACGGCGCCACGGCCGCCTCCGGAGTGGCCGCCGCGGAGGTGCTCGCGGGTGCCCTGTAGGGCAGACCCGAGGGCACATTGGTCCGGACCTTCGCGCAACTTCCTTACACACAAGGGACGTTGACGCCCACTCTGCACTTCCCTACGTTCCGAGAGCGCTCTGCCACCCGTCCGTCGAAGCAGGGAGTTCCCATGCCCTCCGCGAGCAGAACCAGCGTCCGCTCCCCGCGTCGGCCGGGGGCGGCACTCGCCACGGCCCTGTTCACCGTCCTCGTCGCGCTCGCACCCCCGGCGGCGGCCGCCGGCACCACCCCGGCGGCCCCCGTCTGCAACAAGTACTGCGACACCCGGGACCCCGGGCTCTCCCCCGGTGACCGAGCACCGGTCACGGCGAGCGTCTACTCCCGGTCGATCGTCCTGCACTTCGACGACGCCGACGCCATGGGCTGGGCCTCCCTCGACAACGGCGACCCCGGCGACGAGGTGTGGCTCGACCGGTCCTTCGACGGCGGCCGCACCTGGAGCTCGGGCAGCAGACTGGGCGACACCACCGTGCCCACCGGCCGGCGCGGCTGGCGCACGCTCATGTACAACGTGGACGACTGGAACAACCTCGGCGTCGGCGCCCTGCGCGCCTGCGGAAAGGCCGGGGACCGCGCGGAGATCGCCTGCACCCCCTGGGCCCGCACCACCTGGAACGCGGGCGAGCCGCGCACCGCCGCGGCCACCGGCCTGATGGCCTATTACGACTACGGAACCGGCCTGTTCGACACCACCGGCTGGTGGAACTCCGCGAACGCCCTGACCGCGGTCATCGACAACATCCGCGTGACGGGCATGGGCAGTTACCGGTACGCGATCGCCCGCACCTACGATCTGAACGTCGACGCGCAGGGCGGACGGTTCCGCAACGACTACCTCGACGACACCGGCTGGTGGGGCCTCGCCTGGGTGGCCGCCTACGACCTGACCGGAGACAGCCGCTACCTGGACACGGCCCGTGCCGACGCCGACCACATGGCCGACTACTGGGACGGCACCTGCGGCGGCGGAGTGTGGTGGAGCACGGCGAGGACCTACAAGAACGCGATCGCGAACTCCCTGTACATCCAGCTGAACGCGGCGCTCCACAACCGCATCCCCGGCGACACGGCCTACCTCGGCCGGGCCCGCGCCGGCTGGACCTGGTTCCAGGGCACCGGCATGGTCAACGGCTCGCACCTGGTCAACGACGGCATCGACCTGTCCACCTGCGGCAACAACGGGCAGACCGTCTGGTCGTACAACCAGGGCGTCGTCCTCGGCGCGCTCGCCGAGCTGTACCGGGCCACGGGCGACGGCGGGCTGCTCACCAGCGCCCGGCAGATCGCGGACGCCGCCACCACGACCTCCCTGCTCCACACCGCGGACGGCATCCTGCGCGACCCGTGCGAGAGCGGTGACTGCGGGGCCGACGGACCGTCCTTCAAGGGCGCCGACGTGCGCGGCCTCGGCACGCTCGACTCGGTGCTGCCGGACCACCCCTACACCGCCTACCTCAGGCGCCAGGCGGACCGCGCCTACGCGAGCGACCGCGACGCCCTGGACCAGTACGGCCTGCGCTGGTACGGCCCCCTGGACCGGACGGACGCCGCCCGCCAGCAGAGCGCCGTCGATCTGCTCGACGCGGCGTCCTGACCGGCCGGCGGCGCCCCTCGGCGCGTCGGGGTCAGGAGCCCGCGAGGAACGTGACGCGCACCTTGCGCCGCGGATTGTCCTTGTTCGTGTCGACCAGGCACACCGACTGCCAGGTGCCCAGCGCCAGGCGCCCGTCGATCACCGGGAGCGTGGCGTGCGGCGGGACGATGGCCGGGAGGACGTGGTCGCGGCCGTGGCCGGGGCTGCCGTGGCGGTGCTGCCAGCGGTCGTCGGCGGGAAGCAGGGTGTGCAGCGCGGCCAGCAGGTCGTCGTCGCTGCCCGCGCCGGTCTCGATGACCGCGATGCCGGCCGTCGCGTGCGGCGTGAAGATGTTGAGCAGGCCGTCACGGCCGTCCGCGGCCTCGCGGAGGAAGGCCTCGCAGTCGCCGGTCAGGTCGACGACCCGCTCCCGGCTCCCGGTGGCGACGTCGAGTTCTCGTGTGGTGAAGGCGTCCGACATGCCTCCATCCTGACCCATGCGCCGGGCCGGCCTGTCCGCGGCCGTGCCGGGAAGATCCACGGTCGTCCCCGCTGTTGGTAGAAGCGTGAACAATGCACGCGAGGTCGACGCAGTCGTCATCGGGGCCGGCCAGGCCGGTCTGTCCAGCGCCTACCACCTGCGGCGCACCGGCTTCGAGCCGGACCGTGACTTCGTGGTGCTCGACCGCTCCCCCGCGCCCGGCGGGGCCTGGCAGTTCCGGTGGCCGTCCCTCACGTACGGCAAGGTGCACGGGATGCACGCGCTCCCGGGCATGGAGCTGACCGGCGCCGATCCGGCGCGGCCGTCCGCCGAGGTCATCGGCGAGTACTTCGCGGAGTACGAGCGCGCCTTCGGCCTGCGGGTGCACCGGCCCGTCGAGGTCCGCGCGGTGCGCGAGGGCGAGGGCGGCCGGCTGCTGGTGGAGTCCGACCACGGCGACTGGTCGACGCGGGCGCTGATCAACGCCACCGGCACCTGGAACCGGCCGTTCTGGCCGCACTACCCGGGCCAGGAGACCTTCCGTGGACGCCAGCTGCACACCGCGCAGTACGCCGGTCCCGAGGAGTTCGCCGGCCTGCGGGTCGTGGTCGTCGGCGGCGGAGCCTCCGGCACCCAGCACCTGCTGGAGCTGGCGCCGTACGCGGCCGCCACCACCTGGGTGACCCGGCGGCCGCCGGTCTTCCGCGAGGGCCCCTTCGACGAGGGCGCGGGCCGGGCCGCGGTGGCGCTGGTGGAGGAGCGGGTACGGCAGGGGCTGCCGCCGCGGAGTGTGGTCTCGGTCACCGGGCTGCCCCTGAACGACGCGATCCGGCAGGGGCTCCAGGACGGCGTCCTGGACCGGCAGCCGATGTTCGACCGGGTCACGCCCGACGGTGTGGCCTGGGACGACGGGCGGCACGTGGAGGCCGACGTCATCCTCTGGGCCACCGGCTTCCGGGCGGCCCTGGAGCATCTGGCGCCGCTGCGGCTGCGCGAGCCGGGCGGCGGGATCAGGGTCGAGGGGACCCGCGCGGTCGCCGATCCGCGCGTCCACCTCGTCGGCTACGGCCCGTCCGCCAGCACCATCGGCGCCAACCGGGCGGGGCGGGCCGCGGTACGGGACATCAGGCGGCTGACGGCCGGCGAACCGGCCGTCGCGTGAGCGCCTGCGGCTCAGCTCGGGGACGGTGAGACCTGCGGCGACCGGTGGGTTCCGGCTTTCTGCGCGGCGTTGAAGTCGGCGACGTTGCGCTGGTGTTCGGCGTAGTCGGCGGTGAACCGTGTGTCCCCCGGCTTGACCGTGACGAAGTACAGCCAGTTGCCCGGCGGCGGGTTGAGCGCGGCACGCATCGCGTCCTCGCCCGGGTTGTCGATCGGCGTGGGCGGCAGTCCCATGCGCTGGTAGGAGTTGTACGGGCTCTCGACACGGGTGTCGTTCACCGTGGTCTTGAGGGTGCTGCGGTTGAGGGCGTAGTTGAGGGTGGAGTCCATCTGGAGCGGCATGCCGTGCTGCAGCCGGTTGAGGACCACCCGGGCCACCTTCCCCATGTCCGCCTTGTCGGCGGCCTCGGCCTGGACGATGCTGGCGATGGTCACCGCCTGGTAGACGTTCATCGCGTCGCGCGGCGCGCCGGCGGCCACGGGCGCCGCGCCGAACCTGCGGTTGGCGGTGTCGACCATGGCTCGCAGCACCGACTGCGGGGTCGCGTCCTTCTTCAGCGGATAGGTGGCCGGGAAGAGATAGCCCTCGGGGTTGCCCCCGGCGTCGCCGGGGAGTTTCAGGCCCGCGGTGCCGACGGCGCTTCTGGTGCTGCCGGCGGGGAGGGCGAGGGCCTTGTCGACGGCGTCGTAGACCTGGGAGGCGCGCCAGCCCTCCGGCACGACCAGACTGGCGGACCTGGTCGTACCGCCCGCCAGGTACACCAGGGGCACCGCCACGGCGGCACCGGCCACGACGGCGCCGGTCACGCCGAGCACGAACCTGCCCCGGCGGGTCAGCCGAATCGTCTTCCCGCGGCGGGACGCACCTCGGCTCGCGGCCGTCCGTCGACTCGGGTCCCGTGGCGGAGTGTTCATCTGCATGCGGGCACGTTAGCCCGGATACCTCCACAAACCCGACATATCTTCAGCTTGTCGATTCCGATGTGTCGGCAGGCGGTCGTGGCTGTGCGGTTCGGGCTCAGCTCGTCGGCGGTTTCGCGTGGCTGTGGTTGCGGTCGGGGCGTCTGCGCAGGGGGCGGGGCGGTGTCGCCCAGCGGGGCGGCTCGGCGGTTCCGGTCGGCTCGGCGGTTCCGGTCGGCTCGGCGGGCGTCTCCACCCGGGCGTCGCGGCGCACCAGTGCCGCGTACCGGCCGTCGAGGGACAGCAGTTCCTCGTGTGTGCCGCGTTCGGCCACCCGTCCCGAGTCGAGGACGACGATCTGGTCGGCGTCCTGGATCGTGGACAGCCGGTGGGCGATGGTGATGGTCGTCCGGTTGGCCGACAGGGCGTCGATCGCGTCCTGGACCGCGTGTTCGGTGCGGGTGTCCAGGGCGCTGGTCGCCTCGTCGAGGATGAGCACCGGCGGGTCGCGCAGGATGGTGCGGGCGATGGCGAGCCGCTGCTTCTCGCCGCCGGAGAAGCGGTGTCCGCGCTCGCCGACGACGGTGTCGTAGCCGTCGGGCAGCGAGGCGATGTGGTCGTGTATCTGGGCCGCGCGGGCGGCCGCGTGCAGTTCCTCGTCGGTGGCGTCCGGCTTGGCGAAGCGCAGGTTGTCGGCGACCGAGGCGTGGAAGAGGTACGTTTCCTGGGAGACGACGCCGACCGCGCGGGCGAGGGTGTCGAAGTCCAGGTCGCGGACGTCGACGCCGTCCAGGGTGACCCGGCCGCCGGTGACGTCGTAGAGCCGGGGAACCAGGTAGCCGAGCGTGGACTTGCCGGCGCCGGTCGGGCCGACGACGGCCAGGCCGCTGCCGGCCGGCACGGTGATGTCGATGCCGTCGAGGACGGGCCTCGCTCCGTCGTCGTGCCTGTCGTAGCGGAACTCGACCTGCTCGAAGCGGACCTCGCCCTTCACCTGGTCCAGATGGACCGGCTCGTCCCTCTCGGTGATGTCGACGGGCAGGTCGAGGTACTCGAAGATGCGCTGGAAGAGCGCGAGGGAGGTCTGGATCTGCACGCCGGTCGCCAGCAGGCTCACGGCGGGGCGGAACAGACCCTGCTGGAGGGAGACGAAGGCCACGATGGTGCCGAGCGAGATCTGCGGGCCGCCCGCCTGGAGGGCCAGGCCCGCGGTCCAGTAGATGACGGCGGGCATCGCGGCCATCACGATCGTGATCACGGCCATCCGCCAGCGGCCGGCCATGTTCGACCGCACTTCCAGGTCGACCAGTTGCTCGGACTCCTCGGCGAAGGAGGCGGTCAGCGAGTCGGCGCGGCCCATGGTGCGCCCCAGCAGGATGCCGCTGACGGAGAGCGACTCGGTGACCGTGGCGGCCATCGCGGCCATCTGCTTCTGCCGCTGGGTGGTGATCTTCTTGCGTTCGTTGCCCACCCGGCGGCTGATCCAGACGAAGAGCGGGAGCAGGACCAGCGAGACGACGGTGAGCCGCCAGTCGAGGGCGATCATCGCGACGACGGTGGCGACGACGCTGGTGAGGTTGGAGACCAGGGAGGTGGCCGTCGAGGTGACGGTGGCCTGCATGCCGCCGATGTCGTTGGCGATGCGGGACTGGACCTCGCCGGTACGGGTGCGGGTGAAGAAGGCGAGCGACATGCGCTGCAGCCGGCCGTAGACGGCGGTGCGCAGGTCGTGCATGACGCGCTGGCCGACGGTGGTCGATATCAGGGTCTGCAGGACGCCGAAGACACTGGTCAGGACGGCGCTGAGGATCATGCCCAGCGCGAGCAGGCTGAGCAGTCCGGTGCGGCCCTGCGGGATCGCGGTGTCGAGGGTCGCCTTGAGCAGGAACGGGGTGGCGACCGAGACCAGCGAGGCGGCGCCGACCAGCAGGCCGACGACCGCGAGCCGGCCGCGGTAGGGGCGGAAGAGCTTGAGGATGCGGCGCACCTGGCGGGGTTGTCCGGCCGAGGTGCCCTCGGGGGTCCAGTTGATCTCGTCTCGGGGCATGGCTCCTGCGGATGGGTGTGGTGTGTACGGACTTCACGGAGCATAGCTCACTGTTACCTATACTCACAATGAGCCTGGTCCTGATATTGTTCCCGCATGAGCACCCCCGACCCCGACGGTCCGCTCGCCGAGCAACTGCTGCGCCTCACCCGCCGGATGTGGCGCATCCAGAAGCGCCATCTGGAGGCGCGCGAACTGGGCGTCACCCCCGCCCAGTCCCGGCTGCTGCGCACCCTCGCGCACTACGACACGCCCCCGCGCATGGCCGACCTCGCCGCGCGCCTGGAAGTGGTGCCGCGCGCGGTGACGACGCTGGTCGACGGCCTGGAGGCGAGCGGCAAGGTGCGCCGGGTGCCGGATGCCACGAACCGCCGGGTGACCCGGATCGAGATCACGGAC
Source organism: Streptomyces sp. NPDC051987 (assembly GCF_040680735.1). Classification (NCBI taxonomy): domain Bacteria; kingdom Bacillati; phylum Actinomycetota; class Actinomycetes; order Kitasatosporales; family Streptomycetaceae; genus Streptomyces; species Streptomyces sp. NPDC051987. The sequence continues at coordinate 13,760 of NZ_JBFAXI010000077.1, forward strand.
GAGGGCCACGAGACCCTGCGGGAGCTGCGTGCGGCACGCAGGTCCGCCGCCGCGGAGATCCTGGCTCCGCTCTCGGCGGAGCAGCGGGAGATGCTGGGCGGCCTGCTGGACACCCTGGTCGACGGTCCGGTGGTGGCGGCGAAGCACTGCTGAGGCGTGCCGAGGCGGCTCCCCCGGCCTGTCCGCCAGGGGGAGCCGCCGCCGCTCAGCAGCCGCGGCGATCCACCGTGAGCACCCCCTGTTCGGTGGCCAGCGCGCGGTCGTAGCAGCCGTCGGAGCCGTACAGCCGGTAGCGCTCGCTCGACGTGCCGACCGCGTGCCGTTGGTCGCGCGGCACGTTCAGGGTGTACGTGGCGTCACCGCGGTAGGCGTCGTCGAGCCGGGACCAGCCGCCGCCGGACCGCCTGACCGCCGCCCGGTCGCCGAGGGCGAGTTCGGTGCGCAGCCGGTCGTCGGTGCCGATGGTGGTGGCGCCGTTCATCGTGTACGTCCGGTCGGTGCGGGTCGTCCGGGGCACGCCGCCCGCCTGCACCGTGACGCGCTGGTCGTCCGTCCAGGTGGCGTCGAGCGCGTCCGTCGTCTCGCCGTCGTTCCAGCGGTGCGCGGAGGTGTGGGCCAGCGTGCGGCGGACGGTGGTGGTCACCCGGCCGTGCGAGGTGTCGACGTATCCGGAGACGGTGAGCCGGTGCCCGGCGTCCGTGTCGACCCGGTACTCCCCCGCACCCGGGGTGTAGACCGAGGAGTTGACGGGGTCGGAGGCTCTGGCCCCGGTGAGACCGCCGGTGACGCGGGCCCGGTGCGCGTCCTGCCAGACCAGCACGTTCACGGCGGTGCTCCAGCCGGCCTGGCCCTCGGGGACGCCGGCGACGGAGATCTCGACCTGGTGCGGGCGGCCGTCGTCGAGGAGCCCGGCGAACGGCGTCAGGTCGTACTCGATCGGCTTGACGTCGAAGGCGCGCGGGCCCGGGATGACGTACCAGAGGAACGGATCGGACCAGCCGCCGGTCCACACGTTCGGGAACGGCGCGGCGATCCCGGCCAGTTGGCCGTCGACCCTGATCTGCACCTCCCGGTAGGGCCCCTTGTCCGCCTTGCAGGAGTACGACGCCGGGTCGGCCACGGTCAGGTACCAGAACTCCTCGCAGCCGCCGCCGGATCCGGTGGCGTACACCTCGGCGACGACGCGTTCGCTGTTGCGCGGGGTGGTGAGGGTGGTGCCGCCGGCCAGGGTGAGCACCTGGTCCGGGACGGCGGCCGCCGGACGTCCCGCGTAGAAGGTGAGCGTGACCTTGACGTCGATGACGCCGGTGTAGGTGTCGTCGACAACGTTGCCGATCAGCATCTCGACGTCCTGGGGGCCGCGGAAGGTGTGGCTGTAGCGGGTGACGTCCTTCTCGACGTGCCACTCGATGCCGTCCGGCGAGGGCTCGGGGGTGGTGGTGCGCAGCACCACCACCCCGCCGACGTGCAGATAGCCCAGTCGGTCGTACTGACGGCCCTTCACCTTGCCGTCCAGCCGCAGCACGACCCTGCTCCAGCGGTCGCCGCAGCCCTGCGGCGGTGTGTACGTGCCGCGGTACGGTGTGAAGTCGCGGAACTGCGCCTCGGCCAGGGTGACCCGGCAGGACCTGGTCCCCGTGGGCACGGGGACCGGCGGGGCCGCGGTCACCGGGTCGTGCCAGTCGGTGCCGAACTCCGCCGGGATGTCGGCGGCTCGGGCGGCGGGGGCACCCGTGCCGAGGAGCGCGCTCGCCACCAGGGCGACTCCCGCGAGCATGGACATGACGATCCGTCTTCTCATGGCCGGTGTTCTACGGGGAGTTGACCGCCGGCGCAATGACGGGATCGACCGGGGGCCTGCCGATCAGCCACCGGGTCCGGCCGGCCACCCGGAACGACTGCTCACCGCCCGTCACGAGGCGACACACACCGCAGTACATATGGTGCTATGAGCGGATCATCCTGTCACAGTGCTGGCATGGAGATCATGACCGCTCGCGCCCTGCGTGTCGCCCTCGCGCTCACCGGAGCCGTCGCCCTCACCGGCACCGGCTGCTGCGCCGGTGTCCCGCACCGGGTCCACGGCTCCGCCGCCGCCGGCGCCTCCGCCGCCCCGAGGGACTCCGCCCCGTCCCCCGGCGCACCCGGCATCGGCGACCCGCTGATGCCGCTGGACGGCAACGGCGGCTACACCGTCCGCCGTTACACCCTCGACCTCGACTGGCGGGCCCCCGAGACCCCCTTCCCCGCCGGCACCACCATCGCCGCCACCGCCACCCAGGCCCTGTCCCGCTTCGACCTGGACTTCGCCGGCAACACACTGCACCGGGTCACCGTCGACGGCACACCCGCCGCCGCCCGGCGCGACGGCGACGAACTGGTCGTCACACCCGCCCGGCCGATCCCGCGCGGCGCCGCCTTCACCGTCCGCGTCGCCTACACCGCCGACCCCACCCAGCGGCGGCGACGCGGCGACGCGATCCGCGAGTACGGCTGGGTACCGACCCCCGACGGCACCGTGGTCTGCGCACAGCCCGACGGCGCCAAGATGATCTTCCCGGCCGACGACCACCCCAGCCTCCGGGCGCCCGTCACCTTCCACATCACCACCCCGCCCGGTCTGAGCGCGGTGGCCAACGGCCGGCTGGTCGAACGCCTCCGGCGGCCCGACGGGCGGATGCAGTGGACGTACGACTCCGAGGAACCCATCGCGGCACAGCTGATCCAGCTGGCGATCGGGAAGTTCACGTTCGTCGCAGGCCGGGGGACGGGCGGGCCGGCCGTGCGGGACGTGGTGCCGGACGACCTGGTCGCGGACACCGAGGCCGCACGCTCGCTCACCCCGGAGCACCTCGCCTGGCTGGAACAGCGACTCGGCCCGTACCCGTTCCGCCGCTACGGCGTGCTGGTCGGGGACACCGACCTGCCGGTGGCACTGGAGACGCAGTCGCTGTCCCTCGTACCGAAGGACGACCTGCTGGGCGACCGCGTCGACGCGGAGCGCAATCTCGTCCACGAGCTGACCCACCACTGGACGGGTGACAGCGTCGCCGTCCGGCGGTGGTCCGACCTGTGGCTGAGTGAGGGTCATGCCCGTTACTACGAACGGCTGTACTCCGACGAGCACGGCGGCGTCGACATGGAGGACGCCATGCGGGCGGCGTACGAGCAGCACGACCAGTGGCGCCACGACGACGGAGCCCCGGCCGAGCCCACGGAGCCGACGCTGTTCAAGGTGATGCGCTACGACGGTTCCGCGCTGGTGCTGTACGCCCTGCGGGAGAAGGTCGGTGCCGCCACGTTCGACCGGATCGAACGCACCTGGGTGAGCCGCTACCGGGGGCGCGCGGCCGGCACCCGGGACTTCGTCGCGCTCGCCTCCGAGGTCGCGGGGCACGATCTGACGCCCTTTCTGACGCCGTGGCTTTACGGGCCCGACACGCCGCCGATGCCGGGTCATCCCGACTGGCAGGTGGACCCGGTAGAGGACTGAGCCCGTGCGGCGGGCGTCCGCCGCCGGACGCCGAGCCGTTGCCCGCCGACCGGGTGGCCTCCGCCGGGGCGCTGGGCCACCCGGTCGACGCTCGGCGCGCCGTGCCGCGCCGGGCACGGAAACGTACGAGGGGTGACGTGAAGGACAACCTCCTTGCCCTGGTTGCGACGAGCGTGCTTGGAGACCCTCAGCAAGCGGTTGGAGACCCTCTGGTATGAGAAGAACTGTCGCTCCACGTGTGCCCGGTGCCCTCCGCACGTGCCGTCTGACGGCCTGCCTGATCGCGACGGCCGCGCTGCTGCCACCGCTGCTGATCCTCCCGGCGTCCGGTGCCGACGACCCGGACGACCAGCGTCTGCAGAACGCCTTCACGGATGCCGCGCGCGAGTTCCACGTGCCCCGCAGCGTGCTCATGAGCGTGTCCTACATGCAGTCGCGCTGGGACACCCACCCGGGGACGCCCAGCGTCGCGGGGGGCTACGGGCCGATGCACCTGCTGGACACCGACCGCGCAGCAACGCCGGCCGCGGGCCGGCCGGGGTCGAACGGCCGCGGGTCCGGCCGGCCGGCGGCCGGGGCGTCCGCCGCGGGCGGTCACGCCGTGCAGCCCGCCGACCTGCAGCACGCCGCACGGCTGATCAAGGTCCCCGCCGGAGAGCTGCGGACGGACGCGGTGGCCAACGTCCGCGGCGGCGCGGCGCTGCTGGCCGCCGTGCAACGGCACCTCGGCAAGCCGCTCAGCACCGACCCGGAGGACTGGTGGCAGGCGGTGGAACGTTTCCCCGGTACGCGTGACGTCACGGCGGCGACGACCTACGCCGACGACGTCTTCGGCCTGATCCGCCGGGGCGCCCACCGCACCACCGCCGAAGGACAGGAGGTCACCCTCCCCGCCACCCCGGGGGTCCGCGCGCACCCCGGGCCGCCCGCCCCCAAACGGCCGAAGAACGTCGAGTGCCCGCCCGAACTGGCCTGCGACTGGCTCGCCGCACCCTACGAGGAGATCGACGACGACGGCGACTACGGCAACCACGACCTCGCCGACCGGCCTCGGGACCAGCGGATCGAGTACATCGTCATCCACGACACGGAGTCGAAGCTGCCCAACATGTTCCAGACCGTGCAGGACCCGACGGAGGCGTCCTGGCACTACTCCGTCCGCTCCAGCGACGGCCACGTCACCCAGCACGTCAGGACCAAGGACGAGGCCTGGCACTCCGGCAGCAAGTTCGTCAACGCCCGCTCGATCGGCGTCGAACACGAGGGTTTCCTCGCCCACCCCGGGACCTGGTACACCGAGCAGATGTACCGGTCCTCGGCCCGGCTGGTGCGCTTCCTGGCGAAGAAGTACGGCGTCCCGATGGACCGGCAGCACATCTTCGGCCACGACAACGTGCCCTCCCCGACCGGCGAGAGCATCCCCGAGATGCACGAGGACCCGGGGCCGTTCTGGGACTGGCGGCACTACTTCGACCTGCTCGGCGCACCGCTGAGGGCCACGGCCGGACCGGACAGCCCCATGGTGATGATCCTGCCGGACTACGCCACCCACAAACCGCGGTACACCGGGTGCGACGGCGACGGCACACGGTGCGCACCGCACGGCTCCAGCGCCGTCCGCCTGTACACCCGGCCGGACGTCAAGGCCCCGCTGATCCAGGACCCGGGCCGCAGGCCGGACGGCGACCCGTCCACGGAGGACGTGAGCGACCTGGGTTCGCGGGTCTCCACCGGCCAGGTCTTCGCCGTGGCCGACCGCCACGGCGAGTGGACGGCGATCTGGTACCAGGGCCACAAGGCGTGGTTCGAGAACCCCGTCGCGCACCCGACGGCGGTCGGCGCGAGCGGCCGCATGGTGACGCCGAAGCAGGGCCTGGACGAGATCCCGGTGTTCGGGCGCGCCCTCCCCGAGGAGGAGGCCTACCCGGACGGGATGGAGGAGGAGGACGAGTTGCCGCTGCCGTACAGCCTGCGGGCCGGTCAGCGGTACGTGACGCAGTCCGTCGTCGGCGGCTCCTACGTCGACCGGTCCACCTTCTCGGACACGCCGCAGCCCGTGGTGCTGGGCCGGAAGAGGTACTACGAGATCCAGTTCGGCCACCGGCTCGCCTACGTCCGGGCGGACGACGTGGACGTGCTGGACGCGCCCGCCGGAACGGCCGACCCGTCCGGGAGCGGGGCCGTGCCGGGCGGCCGGTGAGCCCGGCGGCGGGCCCGGGGCGGTGCTAGGACAGCAGGGTCGGGCGGTCCCCCATCACCACCACCGGGTCGAGGGCCGGGTCGAGCGTGCGCAGGAGGTGCTCCATGGCCTGTCCGGGCAGGCCGATGCAGGCCGAGGTGCCGCTGCCGTGGTCGAGGTGCAGCCAGATGCCGCCGCCCTTGCCGTCGCCCCAGGGGTGGGTGGTGTCGTGCGGCGGTGTGCCCCGCAGGCGGTTGTAGTCGATCGCGATGACGTAGTCGAAGTCGTGCCGGTACGCCGGGCTCCAGGAGCGCGGGGGCGCGTAGAGGTCCCGGCCCTGCTCGTAGGAGAGCCGGGTGCCCGGATCGGGGAGCACCCCGCCGGCGTCGGTCACGGTGAACACGCCCACCGGACTGCGCCCGTCACCGGCGAAGTGGTCGGTGGTCCAGCCGGACCGCCCGTTGTGCGCGGGCCAGCTGCCCACCGGCCGCCAGCCGGCGCCGTCCCGGGTGTCCTGGGCGGCCCAGGCGTCCCGGGCGCCGCGGGTGTCCCTCGTGTAGAGCACGACCGTGGAGTCGGCCGAGTCCCTGTCCTCGCCGTACACGGCGACGACCTGGGCGGAGTCGGCGGGGATCGCCGAGCGCAGCAGCTCCCCCACGCCCGGGAGCCCGCCCGGATCCCCGGCGGGCGCGGCCCGGTCCTGCTGACCGGCCGGAACCGCTCCGGCGGCTCGTGGAGCTCCCTGCGGCCTGGCTCGGGCGGGCGGCCCCGGCAGGCCGTTCTTCGCGCCACCGCCCGGTGACGCCTGACAGGCGCTCAGGGTCACCAGGACGGCTCCGAGGACCGCCATCGCCGTGCCGGTCGCCCGCCGGACGCTCTTGATCTGCACCTTGCCACCCTGAAACCGCATAACGGGCAATGTATTGAATACACGAAAAAATGGCCGCATTCGGTGCGTTCGGCGCGGTGCGTCCTGCCCGAATGGGGGCGGTTTTTCGGCGGCCCCGGGGAAAACCGTTTGATTTCGACGACGCTCCGAGGCGAACCTTTCACGGCTTGTCGCCACCTCCCCCGACCCGAGCCGCTGGGACGCCATGCAGATTCAAGATCTTCCGTTTTCCGATCCGGGCGTGCCGGACGCGCGTTCGGGCCCCCGGTTCCTGTGGTGGCTGGGACGGAATCAGCTGGGCGGTCAGCTCAAGGCACTGGCCTGGGGACTGCTGCACTTCGTGTCCGTCTCGGCGCTCCCGTTCTGCGTGGGGCTCGCCGTCCAGGCCGTCGTCGACCACTCCGGCACCCGGCTGGCCCTGACGGGCGGTCTGCTGGTGCTGTGCGGTACGGCGATCGCCGTCGGCGACACCTTCCTGCACCGGGCCGCCGTCACCAACTGGATCACCGCGGCCGCCCGGGTCCAGCAACTGCTCGCCCGCAAGGCCACCCAGCTGGGCTCCGCGCTGACCCGGCGGGTGGCTGCCGGTGAGGTGGTGGCCGTCTCCACCGGCGACGTCGAGAAGATCGGCTGGTTCGTCGAGGCGGTCTCGCGCTTCACCGCGGCCGCGCTGACGGTCGTCGTGGTCGGCGTCGCCCTGGTCTGCTACCAGCCGGAGCTCGGCTGGGCCGTCGCCGCCGGCCTGCCCCTGGTCGCGCTGTCCGTGCTGCCGCTGCTGCCCCGGGCCACCCAGCGCGCCGACGTCCAGCGCGCCAAGGCCGGCCGGGCCACGGAGCTGGCCTCGGACACCGTCGCGGGGCTGCGGGTGCTGCGCGGCATCGGCGGCGAGGACCTCTTCCTCGACCGCTACCGCCGCGCCTCCCAAGAGGTACGGCACGCCGCCGTGCGCAGCGCCCGGATGTGGTCGCTGATCGCCGCGATCCAGGTGCTGCTGCCCGGACTGCTGCTGATCGCGGTCGTCTGGTACGGCGTCCACCTGGCCCGGCAGGGCCGCGTCACCGTCGGCGAACTGGTCACCGTCTACAGCGCGGTCATGATCCTCAACTACCCCCTGCAGCACTTCACCGAGATCGCCATGGCCTACTCCTTCTCCCGACCGTCGGCGAAACGGGCCGCCCGGGTACTCTCCCTGGACCGGGCCACGGACACCGGCGGCTCGCGCGCGGACACGGTGCCGGACGGCGACCTGTACGACCCCGCCACCGGCCTGCTCGCGCCCGCGGGCCGGCTGACCGCCGTGGTCTGCGGTGACCCCGACGCGGCCGGACGCCTCGCCGAACGGCTGGGCGGCCACCCGGCCGAGGCCGGCACCTCCGTCCTGCTCGGCGGCGTCCCGCTCGACGAACTGCCCCTGGAGACCGCCCGGACCGCGGTGCTCGTCCAGGACAAGGACCCGGTGCTGCTCTCCGGCTCGCTGCGGGAGCTGCTCGACGTGCCCTCCTCCGGAGCCGTGCGGGCCGAGGACGCGCTGGCCGCCGCCCAGTGCGCGGACGTCCTGGAGGCCCTGGTCCAGGGCTCACTGGACGTCACCGACCCGCTGGACGCCCGGATCACCGAGCGGGGCCGGTCCCTGTCGGGCGGGCAGCGCCAGCGGCTCGCGCTGGCCCGGTCGCTGATCACCGACCCCGGGGTGCTCGTCCTGGACGAACCCACCTCCGCCGTCGACTCGCACACCGAGGCCCGGATCGCGGAGGGAATCCACACACTGCGCTCCGGCCGCACCACCGTCGTGTTCACCTCCTCTCCGCTGCTGCTGGACCGGGCCGACCGGGTGGTCCTCGTCCACGAGGGGGAGGTCGTGGCGGTCGGCGCGCACCGCGAACTGGTGCGCACCGAACGGCGATACCGGGCGGTGGTGACACGTGAGACGGACGACGAGGTCACCGTGCCGGACACCCTGGCCGACCGGGCCCTCCCGCGGGGCGCCCGGGACGAGGAGGCCGCGCTGCGCGGCGCGGTGCAGGCGGAGAACGAGGTCGCCCTGCGCGGCGCGGCATGCCAAGAGATCGAGGAGAGCGCATGATCGGCGTCGCGCCACCGGAGTACGACCCGGCGGCCCCGACCACGGCCACCACCCTGCCCGTCGGCGCCCCCGCGACCGTCCGGGCCTACGTGGCCGAGCTGTTCCGCCGGCACCGGCGCGCCTTCACCGTCCTCGTCGCCGTCAACACGGTCGCCGTGGTCGCGTCCATGGCCGGCCCCTACCTGCTGGGCGGACTCGTCGAGCGGGTCTCCGACGGCGCCCGCGATCTTCATCTGGGCCTGACCATCGGTCTGTTCGTGCTCGCGCTCATCGTCCAGGCCGTCTTCGTGCGCGAGGTGCGGCTGCGCGGTGCCGTGCTCGGCGAGCGGATGCTGGCCGATCTGCGCGAGGACTTCCTCGTCCGGTCGGTCGGGCTGCCGCCTGGCGTCCTGGAGCGGGCGGGCACGGGCGACCTGCTGTCCCGGATCACCACGGACATCGACCGGCTCGCCAACGCCATGCGGGAGGCCGTGCCGCAGTTGTCGATCGGCGTGGTGTGGGTCGTGCTGCTGGTCGGCGGGCTCGTGGTCACGGCTCCGCCGCTGGCCGCCACCGTGCTGCTGGCCCTGCCGGTCCTGGTGATCGTCTGCCGCTGGTACTTCCGGCGGGCGCCCGCCGGCTACCGCTCGGAGGCCGCCGGATACGCGTCCGTGGCCGCCGCCCTCGCGGAGTCCGTGGACGCCGGGCACACCATCGAGGCGCACCGGCTCGGCGCCCGCCGCATCGCTCTGTCCGAGCGCCGGGTCAGGGAGTGGACGGCGTGGGAGCGCTACACCCTGTGGCTGCGGTCGGTGCTGTTCCCCGCGATCAACGCCACCCACACCACGGTCCTCGGCTCGGTGCTGATCATCGGCGGCGTCTTCGTCCTCCGGGGCTGGATCGACGTCGGCCAGCTGACGACGGGCGCGCTCATCGCCCAGATGCTCGTCGAGCCGGTGAACCTGATCCTGCGCTGGTACGACGAGGTCCAGGTGGCCCAGGTGTCCCTGGCCCGGCTGGTCGGCGTCCGGGACATCGAGCCGGACGCGGGGGACGCCGCGCTGGCCCCCGCCGGCCGGCAGGTGCACGCGGACGAGGTGCGCTTCGGCTACCTCCAGGGCGTCGACGTGCTGCGCGAGGTCTCCCTGGAGGTCTCGCCCGGCACCCGGCTGGCCCTGGTCGGCCCCTCGGGAGCGGGCAAGTCCACCCTGGGCCGGCTGCTCGCCGGGATCTACGCGCCCCGGACCGGCCGGATCACCCTCGGCGGCGCCGAACTGTCCCGGATGACCGCCGAGCGGGTCCGGTCCCACGTCGCCCTGGTCAACCAGGAGCACCACGTCTTCGTGGGCTCCCTGCGCGACAACCTGCTGCTCGCCCGGACCGACGCGGCGGACGCCGAGCTGTGGGCCGCCCTCGGCGCGGTCGACGCGGACGGCTGGGCGCAGGCTCTTCAGGAGGGCCTGGACACCGAGGTCGGCTCGGGCGGCGTCGCCCTGACCCCGGCGCAGGCGCAGCAGATCGCCCTGGCCCGGCTGGTGCTGGCCGATCCGCACACGCTGGTCCTGGACGAAGCGACCTCGCTCCTGGACCCGCGCGCCGCCCGCCACCTGGAACGGTCCCTGGCCCGGGTCCTGGACGGCCGCACCGTGGTCGCGATCGCGCACCGGCTGCACACCGCCCATGACGCGGACGTCATCGCCGTGGTCGAGAACGGCCGGATCAGCGAGCTCGGCAGCCACGACGCGCTGGTGGCGGCCGACGGCGCCTACGCGGCGCTGTGGCGGTCGTGGCACGGGTGACGGACCGCGGCGCCCGGAGCTCGGGGTGCGGCACACCGCAGGTCGCGCCGCGTGCCGTTGCGCGGGTGCGAGCAGGGGTGGAAGGCTGGAGAGCGGCACCGGTGCGGGGACCGGCCGGGAACCATCCGGTTCTCGGCGCGCGCGCCCGCCGTCCGGGGTGCCGGCGGCCCACCGTACGGACCGCGTCCTCACTCCCTGGAGGTAGCCGTGACCACCGCCGACGGATGGGGGGACGACGTCTACCAGCCCGACGAGTCGGAGATCCGGGAGGACTCGGGTGTGCTCGACGTCGAGGACACCCTGGACTTCGACGGCGTCGCCGATCCCCTCGACCGCGGCTGGTCCCCGCCGGAACGCCCCTGGGCCGTGGAGCACACGGGGGTGACCGCGGCGGAGCGCCACCACGGCGAGACCCTGGACCAGCGGCTCGCCGAGGAACTGCCCGAGCTGGCGGTGCCCGACGGCGACGGCATCGGGGACTGCGACGGCACCGACGGCGAGCCGCTGGACAACGAGGTCGGTGACCTGCGCTCCGGCCGGCTCGTGGCCCCGAACGAGGGGGCGCACGAGGACGACGAGAACGGCCTGGTCGCCAGCGACGTCGGCATCGACGGCGCCGGGGCCTCCGCCGAGGAGGCCGCGGTGCACATCGTCGACGAGGACGCGACCTACGACTGATCCCGGCCGCCCTGCCCCGACCGACCCGTCCTTCGAGGAGCCGCCATGCAGCAGGACAAGCACCCCGACTACCACCCGGTGGTCTTCCGGGACCGTGCCGCCGGATACGCCTTCCTGACCCGGTCCACCGCGAGCAGCGACCAGACCATCGAGTGGGACGACGGCGAGACGTACCCGGTGGTCGATGTGGAGATCTCCTCCGAGAGCCACCCCTTCTACACCGGGAAGGCCCGCACGGTGGACTCCGAGGGCCGCGTCGCCGCGTTCGAGGGCCGTTACGGGAGCGGTTCGGTGTCGGGGGGCTGACCCGGTTCGGGGCCGGCCGGCCGGCCCGGGGGTCAGATCACGTTCAGAGCGGCCGCGCAGCCTATGCCGCCGAGCACCATGAACACCGGCATGAGCACCTTCAGCTCGACCCAGCTGCCGGCCCGGAACCGCATCACCTTCGGCGGGCCCACCGGGTACCAGCGCTTGCGGCCGATCGGGATGGGCCACAGGATCGGGCAGCCGGAGACGGTCAGCGCGTCCCCGATGTCGTGCACCAGCGCCCCCAGCACCACCGGCAGTCCCAGCCACAGGTACTCCTGGCCGGGCTGGGTGAACAGCCAGTCCGAGCCGTTGCCCGGCTTGTCCAGGGTGCCCGCCAGGATCCAGGCGCTGGTCGCGGCCAGCAGCCACACCAGCACATCGCTGCTGGATCCGCGGGCCGCCCGCCAGAGCAGGCCCTCGATCGCCAGCACCATGTGCGCGAAGAGGATCGCAAGCACCGCCCAGCGGCCGCCCAGGATCGCGGCGGCCGAGCAGCCCCCGCCGATCAGCGCCGCCCACAGCCAGGTGTGGGTCAGGGTGCGGTGGCCGCCGGAGCGGCGCGGGTCGCCCTGCTTCCGGGTCGCCTTGTAGACGGCGTAGGAGAGCTTGTCGACGATCTCGCAGAGCCAGCGTGAGAGCGGCCCGAAGGCGCGGGAGATGGTGGCGGCCTTGTGGTCGAGGTCGGGGGCGAGCGCGGCGCCGGCGCAGATCAGCGCCCCCACCAGCAGCACCGGCCAGGGCATCGCGTGCCCGGCCGCGGCGGCCGCCGCTCCGACGCCGAGCCAGGCGGCGGCTCCCGACAGTGAGTGTGCTGGTCCCATCATGGCCGTTGCCCGCCCCATTCCTCGTGTGCCACTGTCCAGTTGACCGGGTGCGATGACGCTCCGTCGGCGACACAGCGTAGCGGTCATGATCTTCGGGCTCGAAGCCGATTCCCCCCTGAGCGGCTGGGCCAGGCAAGATGGGGGCGTGACCCTCATCGATCAGCTGCCGCCGACCGCCGACCCAGACGCCCTGTACGAAGCCTTCGAGGCGTGGGCCCAGGAGCGCGGTCTCACGCTCTACCCCCACCAGGAGGAGGCGCTGATCGAGGCGGTCTCCGGGGCGAACGTGATCGTGTCGACACCGACCGGCTCCGGCAAGAGCATGATCGCCGCGGGCGCGCACTTCGCCGCGCTGGCCCGGGACGAGGTCACCTTCTACACGGCCCCGATCAAGGCGCTGGTGTCGGAGAAGTTCTTCGAGCTGTGCAAGCTCTTCGGCACCGAGAACGTCGGCATGCTCACCGGCGACGCCTCCGTGAACTCCGACGCGCCCGTCATCTGCTGCACCGCGGAGGTCCTCGCCTCGATCGCGCTGCGCGACGGCAGGCAGGCCGACGTCGGCCAGGTCGTCATGGACGAGTTCCACTTCTACGCCGAGGGCGACCGCGGCTGGGCCTGGCAGATCCCGCTCCTCGAACTGCCCCAGGCGCAGTTCATCCTGATGTCGGCCACCCTCGGCGACGTCTCCTTCTTCGAGCAGGACCTCACCCGCCGCACCGGCCGGCCCACCGCGGTGGTCCGCTCGGCGACCCGCCCGGTGCCGCTCTCCTACGAGTACCAGCTCACCCCGCTGACCGAGACGCTCACGGAGCTGCTGGAGAGCAAGCAGGCACCGGTCTACATCGTGCACTTCACGCAGGCACAGGCGGTGGAGCGGGCGCAGGCGCTGATGAGCATCAACATGTGCTCGAAGGAGGAGAAGGAGCAGATCGCCGAACTGATCGGCAACTTCCGCTTCACCACCAAGTTCGGCCAGAACCTCTCCCGTTACGTCCGGCACGGCATCGGCGTGCACCACGCCGGCATGCTCCCCAAGTACCGCCGCCTGGTGGAGAAGCTCGCGCAGGCCGGTCTGCTGAAGGTCATCTGCGGCACCGACACCCTGGGCGTGGGGGTCAACGTGCCCATCCGCACGGTCCTGTTCACCGCCCTCACCAAGTACGACGGCAACCGGGTGCGCACCCTGCGCGCCCGTGAGTTCCACCAGATCGCGGGCCGGGCGGGGCGGGCCGGGTTCGACACGGCCGGTCTGGTGGTCGCGCAGGCGCCCGAGCACGTCATCGAGAACGAGAAGGCCCTCGCGAAGGCAGGCGACGACCCGAAGAAGCGGCGCAAGGTGGTGCGCAAGAAGGCGCCGGAGGGCTTCGTCGGCTGGACGGAGAACACCTTCGAGAAGCTGATCGCGTCCGAGCCTGAACCGCTGACCTCGCGGTTCCGCGTGACCCACACCATGCTGCTGTCGGTGATCGCCCGACCCGGCAACGCCTTCGACGCCATGCGCCACCTCCTGGAGGACAACCACGAGCCGCGCAAGCAGCAGCTGCGGCACATCCGCCGGGCCATCGCCATCTACCGCTCGCTGCTCGACGGCGGCATCGTCGAGAAGCTCGACGAGCCCGACGCCACCGGGCGGATCGTGCGGCTCACGGTCGACCTCCAGCAGGACTTCGCGCTCAACCAGCCGCTGTCGACCTTCGCCCTGGCCGCGTTCGAGCTCCTCGACCCCGACTCCCCGTCGTACGCCCTCGACATGGTGTCCGTCGTGGAGTCCACCCTGGACGATCCGCGCCAGATCCTGGCCGCCCAGATGAACAAGGCGAAGGGCGAGGCCGTCGCCGCGATGAAGGCGGACGGCGTCGAGTACGAGGAGCGCATGGAGCGCCTCCAGGACATCACCTACCCGAAGCCCCTGGAAGAGCTGCTGTTCCACGCATACAACACGTACCGCAAGAGCCATCCCTGGGTCGGCGACCATCCGCTGTCGCCGAAGTCGGTCATCCGGGACATGTACGAACGGGCACTCACCTTCACCGAGTTGGTGTCCGTCTACGAGCTGGCCCGCACCGAGGGCATCGTGCTCCGCTACCTCGCGAGCGCCTACAAGGCCCTGGACCACAACATCCCGGACGACCTCAAGTCCGAGGACCTCCAGGACCTGATCGAGTGGCTGGGCGAGATGGTCCGCCAGGTCGACTCCAGCCTGCTGGACGAGTGGGAGCAGCTGGCCAACCCGGAGGAGATGACCGCCGAGGAGGCCCAGGAGAAGGCCGACGAGGTCAAGCCGGTCACCGCCAACGCGCGTGCCTTCCGGGTCCTGGTGCGCAACGCGATGTTCCGCCGGGTGGAGCTCGCCGCCCTCGACCGGGTCGACGAACTGGGCGAGATGGACGCGGAGTCCGGCTGGGACGCCGAGGCCTGGGGCGAGGCGATGGACAGGTACTGGGACGAGTACGAGGACCTGGGCACCGGCCCCGACGCCCGCGGTCCGAAGCTGCTCGTGATCGAGGAGGAGCCGCAGAACGGGCTCTGGCGGGTCCGGCAGATCTTCGACGACCCGAACGACGACCACGACTGGGGCATCAGCGCGGAGATCGACCTGACGGCCTCCGACGCCGAGGGCCGGGCGGTCGTCCGCGTCACCGACGTCGGCCAGCTCTGAGCAGCGCCGGAACAGGTCCGAGCACAGGTCCCAGCACAGGTCCGAGCACAGGAGAATCCCACCCATGACCAACCCGGCCGAGAGACTGGTCGACCTGCTCGACCTGGAGCAGATCGAGGTCGACATCTTCCGGGGGCGCAGCCCCCAGGAGTCCCTCCAGCGGGTCTTCGGCGGCCAGGTGGCCGGCCAGGCGCTGGTCGCGGCCAGCCGCACCACGGACGGCGACCGTCCGGTGCACTCGCTGCACGCGTACTTCCTGCGCCCGGGCCGGCCGGGCGTGCCGATCGTGTACCAGGTGGAACGGGTCCGGGACGGCCGGTCGTTCACGACGCGCCGGGTCACCGCCGTGCAGCAGGGCCGCACGATCTTCAATCTGACCGCCTCCTTCCACAAGCCTGAGCCGGCTGCCTTCGAGCACCAGCTGCCGTTGTCGCGCGAGGTGCCGCACCCGGAGTCGCTGCCGACGCTCGCGGAGGAGATCCGCAAGCACCTGGGTGAACTGCCGGAGCGGCTGGAGCGGATGGCGCGCCGCCAGCCGTTCGACATCCGCTACGTCGACCGGCTGCGCTGGACCCCCGAGGAGACGGCGGGCGCCGAGCCGCGCAGCGCGGTGTGGATGCGCGCGGTCGGCCCGCTGGGCGACGACCCGCTGGTGCACACCTGCGCGCTGACCTACGCCAGCGACATGACCCTCCTGGACGCGGTCCGGGTGCCTGTCGAACCGCTGTGGGGCCCGCGGAACTTCGACATCGCCTCACTGGACCACGCCATGTGGTTCCACCGGCCGTTCCGCACGGACGAGTGGTTCCTGTACGAGCAGGAGTCCCCCATCGCCACGGGCGGCCGCGGCCTGGCCCGCGGGCGGGTCTACGACCTGGACGGGCGGCTGCTGGTGTCGGTCGTCCAGGAGGGGCTGTTCCGCGCGCTCTAGGCGTACCGCCCCGAGAGGTCGGGCAGGCGGCAGCGGGCCGGGGCGGGGTTGCCGGTCAGTGGGCGGGGCGCGGGCTTCTGCGCAGCAGCCAGCCGCGCAGTCCGCGGGTGAGCGGTGGCCGGTCGGGCGCGGGATGCCGGGACGGTGCGGCCGGGCGGGGAGCCGGCCGGTGCGTGCGGGCCTGCGCCGCTTCCCGTGCCAGGTCGTGCCTGAACCACTCGATCTCGTCCGGCTCGGCGGCCGTCATGAGCTCCTCGGCGAGCTGCGCGGCCGGCGAGCCCGGCGCGCCGTGGGCGGGCGGGGCCGGCCGCAGGGCCGTCACGTGGACGCGCTCGTGCGGGTCCGGGAGCACGTCGTCGATCTCACCGGGGTCCAGGAAGCCGGCCACCACCCCGGCCCGCTCCCAGGGCCCCTCCGCCTGCCGGAGCAGGAAACCGCAGTGGCGTCCGCGCCAGGTGCGGGCCCGGTGGTCGGCGCCCGCCTTGAGCCGGTCGCTCAGTTCGGCGGGCGTCCGGCCGGTGAGCAGCCGGGCGTTCTTCTCCTCGGCAGCGAACCGGCGCAGTTCCTCCGCCAGATAGAGCCAGACCACGGCCCGGTAGCGGTTCGGGTACCACGTCACCGGAGTCACCAGGCCGAGCCGCGCCACCCGGGTGAACCTGCCCGCCGGGATCCCCATCAGGGACGCGCCCTCGGCCGTCCCCACGACGCGCACGCTGTCGCGCAGGGACGCGGACCGGCCGTGCAGCCGGTCGATCTCCGCCTGTGGGACACGGCGGCCTCCGCCGCCCTCGTCGGGCACGGTGCGGATCCGCCCGAGGCGTACCGCGAGGTCGAACTCACCTCGCTTGAGGCCCAGTTCGCGGGCGGCGCGGCTCGGCGCGCAGGTGGTCGGGCGGGTTGGGGTGAGGGTGGTGCCGGACATGGTCGTGCTCCCCCGTGGAGTGGGTGGCTCGCGCCCGGTGCGCTCGCCGTGGAAGAACCGTAGCCGCTTCGGCGAGACGCGGGGGAAGCCTGTGGACAACTCCGCGACGGGGGTGAACGCGCAGGTCAGAGGTCCATCAGGGAGGAGCGCTCCGGTTGCCGGGCGTCCACGGCGAGGTGTTCGCCGACACGGTTGACCAGCAGGGTCATCTCGTAGGCGATCTGGCCGATGTCGGCCTCTGCGCCGCTGAACACGCACAGGCAGCTGCCGGTTCCGGCCGCGGTGACGAACAGGACCGCCTCGTCGTACTCGATCATCGTCTGCCGGACCTGGCCCGCGCCGAAGTGCCGCCCGGAGCCCTTGGCGAGGCTGTGCAGCCCGGAGGCGACGGCGGCCAGATGCTCCGCGTCATCCCGGCGCAGGCCGGTACTGGCTCCGGTGACCAGTCCGTCGTTCGACAGGACCAGCGCATGCCGTACGTGCTCCACGCGCTCGGTCAGGTCGTCGAGCAGCCAGCCGAGCCCCTGGTTCTGCGCCATGTCCAGCGTCTCCCCGCGTACCGTCTCCCCCTGGCTGGAGGATCTCCCCGCCAGCCTTCCCCACCACCGGCGTCCGGGCAAGGATGATGGGGGCATGGCAGAGAAGATGACCGACGAGGAATGGCGGGCGTTCGTCTCGCACGGCACCCGTACCGGCAAACTGTCCACCGTCAACGCCGACGGCAGCCCGCATGTGGCGCCCGTCTGGTTCCTGCTGGACGGGGACGAACTGGTCTTCAACACCGGCAAGAACACCGTGAAAGGGCGCAATCTGACCCGTGACGGGCGGGTCGCCCTCTGCGTGGACGACGACCGGCCGCCCTTCCACTTCGTGGTGCTGAACGGGCGTGCCCGGCTCTCGGAGGACCTGGGTGAACTGCGTGATTCGGCCACCCGGATCGCGGCCCGTTACATGGGTGAGGAGCGCGCGGAGGAGTTCGGCGCCCGCAACGGCGTCCCCGGCGAGCTGCTGGTGCGGGTCACCGTGGAGAAGGTGGTGGCGCTCAAGGACCTCACCGGCTGAGGCTCAGCCCACCGAGTCGAGGAGCCGGGCGGTGTGCATCCGTCCGGCGTACTCGACGAGCCGGATCAGCACCTCCTTGCCGGAGTCCCGGTCCCGGGCGTCGCACAGCACCACCGGCGTGCCCTGGTCCAGGTCGAGGGCGCGGGAGACGTCGTGGGCGCCGTAGCTCCGGGCACCGGTGAAGCAGTTGACGGCGACGACGAACGGGATGTGCCGGTGCTCGAAGTAGTCGACCGCCGGGAAGCAGTCCTCCAGGCGGCGGGTGTCGGCGAGGACGACGGCGCCCAGCGCTCCCTGCGACAGCTCGTCCCAGAGGAACCAGAAGCGGTCCTGGCCCGGGGTGCCGAAGAGGTACAGGGAGAGTCCGGAGCGGATGGTGATGCGGCCGAAGTCCATGGCGACGGTGGTGGTGACCTTCTGGTCCACGCCGTCCGTGTCGTCCACCAGCTGGCCCGCCTCGCTGAGCATCTCCTCGGTGCGCAACGGACGGATCTCGCTGACGGCTCCGACCAGGGTCGTCTTCCCGACGCCGAAGCCGCCGGCGACCAGAATCTTCAGCGCCATGGCCGACGCGTCGTCGGCGGTGGACTCGGAGTGCTCGGAGACCATGATCACTTCTCTCGGGAGGGCTCTCGGGAGGACCACGAGAGCCGGGAGTAGCTGCTGCGGTGGAGGTCGGGACACCGGCTGGGCGGCACAGGACGTTGCGAAGCCAGCATCATGGCAACTGCC
Organism: Streptomyces sp. NPDC051987; assembly: GCF_040680735.1. NCBI lineage: Bacteria > Bacillati > Actinomycetota > Actinomycetes > Kitasatosporales > Streptomycetaceae > Streptomyces > Streptomyces sp. NPDC051987. The sequence goes on from NZ_JBFAXI010000077.1 coordinate 32,299, forward strand.
GCCCCCGCACGGAGGGTTGGACCGGAAGGCATCTGTTTCGACCGGTTCGCGGCCGGTTGGTTCCGCATGCTCGTCTACAGTGCCCGCAATCCCTCGATGACCTCACGCAGGATCCGTTCGTCGGGCAGCTGGGCCGGCGGTACCGGGCGGCTCACGGTGACCCGGCCCAGTTCCAGCAGGTCGCCCAGGAGCACCCGGACCACGCCCACCGGCAGGTCGGCGCCGGCGGCGAGTTCGGCGACGGACTGCGTCTCCAGCCGGCACAGGTCGACCAGAGCCCGGTGCTCGGGGCCGAGCACGGCGTCGTCGTCGGTGCCGGCCGCGCCCGGATCCAGGGTGACCAGGGCGATGAGGTCGAACTGCACGCCGGTGGGACCGGGTGCGGTGCGGCCCCCGGTCATGGCGTAGGGGCGGACCAGGGGCCCGGCCTCGCGGTCGTACCACTGGCTGCCCGGCTCGTGCGGGGCGCCGGTCGTGTACTCGGTCATCGGCGGCGGTCTTCCGCTCAGCCGGCGGCGGGCGGCCGGGCGGCCACGCGCGGCGCGGTGTGGAGGTGCTCGCCGACGCGCTTGACCAGACGGGCCATCTCATAGGCGACCAGGCCGATGTCGGCGGTCACGTCGGTGAGCAGGGCGAGGCAGGAACCGTCGCCCGCGGCCGCCACGAAGAGGAAGGCGTCGTCCATCTCGACCATGGTCTGGCGCACCCCGCCCGCCCCGAAGTGCCGTCCGGCGCCCTTGGCGAGGCTGTTGAAACCGGAGGCCACGGCGGCGAGGTGCTCGGCGTCCTCGCGCGCGAGGCCGGTCGAGGCGCCGACGGCGAGGCCGTCGTTGGAGAGCACGACGGCGTGCCGTACCTCGGTGACGCGCAGCACCAGGTCGTCCAGCAGCCAGTCGAGTTCGCCGGAGCGCCGCTCCGCTCTCGTGCTCGGGTCCGGGATCATGGGCGGTCTCCTTCGGTGCTGTCGGTGCCCACGGGGCCTTCCGGAGAAACGGCGCGGCCGGGTTGTCTGCCGCCGCCGCGCACCCAGCCGTCGCGGTAGGCGGCCATGCGGTCGCGGACGAGTTCGGGGGTGCGTTCGTCCCGGCCGCGGTCCGGCACGGGCTCCTCTGCGCGGGGATCGCGCAGTTGGGGGGCTAGGTTCGCCTGCCGCACCCGGCGTGGGAGGTCGTCGTCGGACGGCTCGGAGCCGTGCGGTGGGCGGTGCGGCCTCAAGGTGGTGACTCCGGGGGGCGCGGGTTCGGGCGCGGGTTCGGGCGCGGGGCGCGTCGCGGCGGACGTGGCGGCGAGGGCGGGCCGGCCGGCCGGGGCCGGTTCCGGGAGGACGGCGTCGGCCACGCGCGGATAGGCGCGGGACGGTGCCTGCTCGGCGTGGGCCGGTGCCTGCTCCGGGTGGGTCGGCGGTCGGCCGGCGCGGTCCGCAGGACCGCCGTGCAGCAGGGCCTTGGGCAGCAGGACCACGGCGGTGGTGCCGCCGTACGGGGAGGTCCGCAGGTGCACCCTGATGCCGTGGCGGGCCGCGAGCCTGCTGACCACGAAGAGACCGAGCCGGTCGCTGTCGAACAGGTCCAGGGCCTCGGACTGCTCGATGCGCCGGTTGGCCTCCGCGAGGGTCTCCGGGCCCATGCCGAGCCCGCGGTCCTCGACCTCCAGGGCGTAACCGTTGCCGACGGGCTCGCCGGTGACGCGCACGCGCGTGTGCGGCGGCGAGAACTGTGCGGCGTTCTCCACGAGTTCGGCGAGCAGATGGGTGAGGTCGGCGACGGCCGCGCCGATGACGGCCGCCTCGGGGAGCTGTCGTACCTCCACGCGCGCGTAGTCCTCGACCTCGGAGACGGCTGCCCGCACGACGTCGGTCAGGGACACCGGCATCCGCCAGGCCCGGCCGGGGGCTGCTCCGGAGAGGATGATCAGGCTCTCCGCGTGGCGGCGCATCCGCGTGGTGAGGTGGTCGAGGCGGAAGAGGTCGCTCAGTTCGCCGGGGTCGTCGGAGCGGCGTTCCATGCTGTCCAGCAGGCTCAGCTGGCGGTGCACCAGGATCTGGCTGCGTCGGGCGAGGTTGACGAAGACTCCCGAGATGCCGCTGGCCAGTTCGGCGCGTTCCACGGCGGCGCGCAGGGCGGCGCGGTGCACGGTGGCGAGGGCCTCGGCGACCTGCCCGGTCTCGTCCTCGGCGGGAGGGCCCGCAGGTGCCTCGGCGCGGACGTCGATCTCCTCGCCGGCCCGCAGTCTGCGCATCGCCTCGGGGAGTTTGCGGCGGGCGATCTCCAGGGCGCCGTTGCGCAGGCTCACCAGCTCGACGACGAGGCCGCGTCCGATGCGTACGGAGATGACGAGCGAGGCGGCCACGGCGAGCAGACCGAGCAGGACGGCGGCGCCGGCCGGGGTGAACAGGCCGCGGGCGACCGGATCGGTCCGGCCCGCCACCGCGCGCGCCGTGTCGGCCTCGATGGTGCGCATGCCGTCCAGCACGCGCGCGTGCGCGGTGTCCCAGGTCGCTTCCGGGACCGCGCCGAGCGCCTTGGCTCCGGGTGCGCTCGCGAGGATCCGGTCCTCGGCGGCGCTCAGCGCGGTGTAGTCGTCGCCGCCGGCAAGCCGGTGCCAGGCGGTGCGCTGGGTCCCCGGCAGATCGCCGACGGCCGTGTCGGTGAGGGCGCGGCGGGTGCCGACGGCGCCGGTGAACAGCCGCAGCCGCGCGCCGTCGAGACGGCCGGCCCGTCGGGCGCCGCCGAGAACCGCGTCCTCCTGGGCCAACGCCTCGTCCGCACGGGAGAACTCGAGCAGCACGCGCGCGTCGGAGCCCATGTCGTCGGCCTGGACACCGGTCAGGGCGCCGTCCACGGCGAAGGCCGAGGCGATGGTCCGGGTGTACTGCTCGTAGGCCGGGTCCCAGCCGGCGCCGCGGTCGCGCACCGCTCGGCGCAGGGTGGGCAGCCGCTCGGCGCCGGTGACGAAGGCCTTGAGCCGCCGGGCGACGCCGGAGGGCAGTTCCTCGCTGTCGGCGACGGTGCTGTCCCGGCCGAGCCGGAGCACGGCCACGGCCCGGTCGGTGCGGGCGCCGAGGTTCGTGAGGTCGGCGTCCTGTCCGGCCGTCGGGTCGGTCGCGTACCGGACCGCGGCGGCCCGCTCGGCCTGGAGCGCGGCCACGGCGGTGGCGACGGGGGTGCGCAGCGCGGCGTCGACGCGCTGGGACTGCCGCAGCCGGGCGACGTCCTGCGCCGTGGTGACCGTGGCGTACGCCCAGAGGGCGAGCAGGGAGACGACCGGCACCATGAGCAGGCAGACGACCTTGGCCCGCACGGTCCGCGGGCGGAGCCGCCAGCCTCCCGGCCGCATCGGTACGTGGTCCGCCGCGGTGCCGACGGTGTCGTCCGCCGGTTCGTCCGCGGGTGGTCCGGCGTGCGCGCGGCGGCCGCGCGGCGGCTGCGGTGACGGTGACTCCGGGCCTGCTGTGGGGGTCCTACGGGGTGTGCGCATGGCCTCCTCGCTCGGGGTGGGTGGGGCGGTGCCGGTCAGCGCGCGGCGCCCGTGACGGGCCGCTGGGCCGAGGCGGACGCCTCGCGCTCCCCGGCCGTGGGCGAGAGCGCGACGAAGGCCGACGTGAGGAACAGATAGGACCCGAGGCCGACGGCGAGGGGGAAGATGAACTGCATCGCCGTGGCCCCGGGCAGGGGGCTGCCGGAGGGCGTGACCCGCACGCTGACCGCGAACATCCCGGTGTAGTGCATGCTGCTCACGGCCGCCCCCATGACCAGGGAGGCGACGGTGACCGCGACGGGCGACCGGATGTTGAGCGCCGCCCACAGGGCCGCGGTCGCGGCGACCACGGCGATGAGGACGGAGATCCCGACGAGCACCGGGTCGTAGCGGACGGCGCCGTGCAGCCGGACGGCCGCCATCCCGAGGTAGTGCATGCTGGCGACGCCCAGCCCGGTGGTGAGTCCGCCGAGCACGAGGGCCCGGTTGCGGTCGCGGCCGTAGCCGACGGCGAAGACGCCGACGCTGACCACGACGACCGCGACGAGCAGGCTGAGGATGGTCAGCGGTACGTCGTAGCGGATGTCGGTTCCGCTGACGCCGAAGCCCAGCATGGCCACGAAGTGCATGGTCCAGATGCCGGTGCCGAGCGCGGAGGCCGCCGTGAGCAGCCAGTTGCGGCGCGAGCGGCCGGTGCTGCCGAGCGCGCGGACGGTGCAGCGCAGCCCCAGTGCGGCGCCTATGCAGGCCATGACGTACGACAGCACCGGGGTCAGCCAGCCGAAGGTGGCGTGGTCCAGATGTCCCATGGCTCAGGGACGCTAGGGGGCACGGTCGCACAAAGGGGGCGCATTTCGAAAGGTGCCGCAATGTGACCCAGAGATGTGCCGGAACGATCGCGTCCCGCTCGAACATGCGCACAGGGTCGTCCTCCGTGACGGTGAGGCATCATGCGGACCATGAGCGACGAGCACACACACGTCCGGGAGTTCTTCACCGCGCGGGCGGCCGACTGGGACAGCAGGTTCCCCGACGACGCTCCCGCGTACGCGGCCGCCGTCGCCGAGCTGCGGCTGCGCGCGGGCGACCGGGTGCTCGACGCGGGATGCGGCACCGGGCGTGCCCTGCCGCCGCTGCGCCGGGCCGTGGGACCCACCGGCGCGGTCCTCGGCCTGGACCTCACCCCGGCGATGCTCCAGGCCGCCCGGCGGGCAGGCCGGGATCGTGACGGGCAGCTGCTGCTCGCCGACGTCGGGGCGCTGCCGGTGCGTTCGGCATCCCTCGACGCCGTGTTCGCCGCGGGCCTGATCGCCCATCTGCCCCGGCCGGCGGAGACTTTGCGGGAGTTGGCGCGCGTGGTCCGCCCCGGCGGCGTCCTGGCCCTCTTCCACCCCGTCGGCCGCTCCGCGCTGGCGGCACGCCAGGGACGGCAGGTCACGCCGGACGACCTGCGCGCGGCGGGCAACGTGGGCCCGCTGCTGGCCGGCTCGGGCTGGCGCATGACGTCGTACGTGGACGAGGACACCCGGTTCCTGGCGCTGGCGGTGCGCACCGGCCCGGCGGCCACCCCCGGCGAGGTCGCCCGTCAGCCCTGACGCGTCTTCTGTCACCGCGGCTTCGCCTATAGGTTCGACAGGGGACAGCAGATGTTCCGAGGCGACAGTCGACCGGAGAAAGGGGCCCGCGTGTTCGACCGGATCCGCAGGTACGCAGGCAGGTTTCGCGGCACCGAGGGCGAAAGGGTGCCGGAAGCGGGCGGGAAGCGTGAGCGGCGGACGCACAACTTGTTCGAGGCCGCGGCCGTGTACGTCGCGGCCCGGGCGGCGAACGACCAGGACCGGATCGAGGAGGCGGCGGGCTGGGTGTCGCCGGAGGCGCTGTCGTTCGGCGTGAGCGAGCTGGCGTGCCGGGCGGTGCTCACCCTGGCCCGGGAGCGGGACGAGTCGCCGGCCGCGGTGGCGCGTGACCTTCTCGGGCTGCCGGTGTCCTGAGCCTCCGGTACCGCCGGGGCAGGGGTCGCTTCTTGCTCGCCGCCGAGGTCGTTTCGTCCGGTCCCGGGGGAAAACTGCAGCTCCGCACGGAGCGGCCGGTCGTGACAACGGCCTTCCGGTCGCACTAGGGTGCGCGCCGTTGGAAGAACCACTGGGGAGGCAGGGATGGCCGGGACCGACGAGGAGGAGGCCGTCGCCGCGGACGAGGCACTGTACGTGCTCACGGCGGTGCTGCTGACGCCCGCGCAGTTTCCGAGCGTGCTCGGCGACGACTATCCGGAGGCCTGCGCGGCGCTGGAGCTGATGCCGCTCGCCGACGGCTACGGCCTGGTGCTCGGCCAGGACGGCGAGGGCGCACGCTGGACGGTCGTCATCGACGACGTCTCGCTGGTCGCCGTGGCGATCGCGTCCTGGGACTGCGGCATGGAGTACGACCTGTCGCCGGACGAGCGCACCGTGGTCGCCGCCCTGCCCGGCTGGCCGCTGGCGGTCGCCGTGGCGGCCCCGAACGTCCCCGCGCCGCACGACCCCGGTCCCGAGGCGGCGGGCCGTGCCGCGCTGTCCCCGCCGGACACCAGCACCTGGGGCCCCGCCCAGCGGCGGCTGGGCGCGGACGAGATCGCCCTGCAGTGGGCGCTCTGGCGCGAGCAGATCAGCGACGACCGCTTCCCGCCGGTGGCCGCGGCCACCGGCGCGGAGGGGGCCGAGGCGGCCGCCGAGGACGCCGAGGGGGCCCCGAAGGGGCACCTGGGGGTCCGCCGCGTGCTGGCCGAGGCGCGAGCCTACGTGGACACCCCACCGCCCCTGGGCCGGGTCCGGTCCTCCTTCGCCACGAGCGACGCCCGTACGCTGCGCGCCGACGGTCCGGGCTGGTCGCTGGTGGCGCGCACCGACGACATCGCCTTCGTGCTCCTCGACGAGGAACCGGGCGAGGTCCTGCCGGTCGGCCGGGGACCCGAGCTCCCCGGCCTCCTGGAAGCCCTCGACAAGATGGCCGTACGGCCCCTGTGAGCCCTCCAGGGCCGCGCCCAGCCCTCTGCAGGCGCGCGGCCCCGCCCCCTGCAGGCGTCGGGAAGGGGCACGGCCCCGGGCAGGCCGCCCGGCGGGCCGTCAGCGGCCGATCTCCTTGCGCGTGACCCTGCGCAGCCTGCGCCGCTGCGAGGGGTCGAGGGTGAGGTACGCGGCCACCGGGACGCCCACCACGATCAGGAACGTCACCCACCAGGGCAGCCATATCAGCAGGATGAGCCCGACCGCCACACCCCCTGCGGCGATCTTCGCGTTCTTCGACATCGGCGTCGCCTCCTTCGCGGCTCTTGCCGCTCTCTGATCTGAGAACGGCCCCGCGCCTGTCACGGTTCCGAACGGCGACCCTGAGACATCCCTGAGGAGCGCCCCCTACTGGCCCCGGAGCGCCGAGTCGAACAGACGGTGAAGCAGCCCCGCTCTCGGCGCAACCGTTCCGGTACCGCTCCCGAGGTGCCCACCGGCCGCGGAATCCGGCGGTCCGCCTCCAGGGGCCGAGAACCGATGATCCGCCGAGTGGCGGTCGCCCTCCGTTCACCGGCCGGTCGAGCGGTGTTCCTCCTGGGGCCCACCTCTGGCCGCTGCCGACGAACTTGCCACCAGGAGGCCTCAGATGTCCCCGCACGCCACCGGCAGACGCAGCGTCCACCGTTTCGTCGCGACGGGTCTGCCCCTGGCTCTGGCCGCCGCCCTCGTGGCGACGGGCACGGCCGAGGCCTCGTCGTCCGGCGGGGCGCGGGTCGTGCGCACCGCCGCCCTCGGCGACATCCCGCTCGGCAGGGCCGTCACCGGGCTGCCCGACCAAGCAGGCCGGGACGAGGCGCCGTACTCCTACGACGCGCGGACCGCGCTGTCGTACGGCCCGGACGGGGAGGTGGTCAGGCTGGACCGCCGGTCGGACATCCTCGGCGGTGCCTACGACGAGGACACCGCCTCCCCCTCGCTGAAGCAGCTGGCCGACCCGGCCGCCGCCGGGGTCCCGGTGCTCGGCAAGCGTCTCGTGGTCGACCTGAACACGGTGCCCGGGGTGCCGATGAAGATCGAGGGCATCGCGCGCGTGAACCACCGCGACAGCGGCATCGAGACGACCCTGGTGTACGTCCGGCTGCCCCAGGGGCTGTGACCCGGGGCGCGGAGGTCATCCCGGCAGCGAGGGCAGCGAGGGCAGCAGGGAGTCCAGGTCGCTCGGCAGCTCGCCGGGCAGTGACGAGGGCCACTGCGAGGGCAGTTCGGTCGGCAGACCCGACGGCAGGCCGGTGGGCAGTCCGGTCGGCAGACCCGACGGCAGGCCGGTGGGCAGTTCGGTTGGCAGGCTGAACGAGGGGCGGCCCGAGCCGGACGGGCTCGGACTGCTCGTGGCGGAACGCTCGCCGGTCGAGCCGTCGCCGCCGGACGTCATCAGCACGACGACGGCGACGGTCACCGCCGCCACCAGCAGGGCCAGGACGGCGAAGAGCGGTCCCCGGCGGCGCCGCGGCGGACGCGGAGGCGTCCAGCCGACGGTGGTGGGCGGGTCCTGGCCACCGGGCGGGGTCCCGAAGCCGGCCCACGGTGGCCGGTCGGACACGTCGTCCGGCGGCGGGCCGAAGCCCCCGTACGGCGGCGGGTCGTAGCCGCCGGGCGGAGGCGCGTCGTGGCCGCCGGGCGGCGGAGTGCCCTCCGGCGGGCCGGGCGGTCGTGGCGGTACGGGCGGTATGGCCATACCCCCAAGCGTCACCGCGTTCCGGTCATCGCGCGAGGACCGCACGGGCGTTGACACGGACCCATGCCATGGAGCGCATGATTCCGGAGCATTTCCGGTGCGGCACCGCCGCGCGGGCACGGGGGAACGACACGCGCGCGTGCGGGCCTCCG